>CAXRAV010000024.1:0-5046 GCA_964228585.1 Candidatus Limnocylindrus sp.
TGAACTCGCAGCGCTCGTGGAGCGGCTTCACGCCGCGCGTCCGCGCATTTCGCTGCGCGGTATCTGGAGCCATCTCACCGCAGCAGAGGATCTGGAGCGCTCTACGGCGCAGGCAGCAACCCTCAACGCCGCAGCAGACGAGCTCGCAGAGCCCGAGCTTCGGATCGGGCTTGAGCGACACCTCGTTGGTTCGGGTGGCCTATTGACGATTGGCGCTGGTGAACATGTTGCTCGAGTGGGGATCGCCCTCTTCGGGGTGGTCCCGAATGCGCTGCGCCCTTCCCGCAGTGCAGAGGAGATTGGCATTGCGTCGGTCTACCAGGTGATCGCGCGTCCCGTGCGAATCGCAACGCTCCCCACCGGACACGGGGTTGGGTACGGACCGCACTTTGTTGCGGAACGACCTTCGCGGATCATCACCCTTCCCATTGGATATGCCGATGGGATTTCTTATCATGAGAAGGGAAAGGCGGAGGTGCTCGTGCGCGGCGTTCGTCTCCCCGTCGTGGGGAGCATAGCGATGGATTCGATCACGATCGACGCCACTGATCACCCCGCCACCGATCTGAGTACGCTTGACGATGTGGTCTTCATTGGCCGATCAGGGGACGACGAGATTCAGCCCGTAGAGGTGGCGCGGCGCCGCGCGACAATCACCAATGAAGTCTCGACAAGTTTCACGAGTCGGCTAGTCCGTGTCTACACGCGTGGCGGACGCCCCGTTGCACTCTGCGCGTTAAACGAGAGTGCCCCGTGAACGAACCACTCCTCCTCATCGTCGAAGGGACTGGCGAACGAAGCGGAGCGCTCATTCGCCGCGAAGGTGGCGCGCGCCTCCTCGGCGCGCTCTCACAGCCGAGCGGTGGAACAGTCGAAGCACTTGAGGCAACGTTGATGACCGGCGCATGCTTGACGGGAACTCCGCGACGAGTCGTGGCGAACGGCGGGGATGCGGAGCGCGCGGCGGGGCGCCTCGCGGCGTGGCTCGGTGGCCCAGTGCGGATTGCAGAGATCACCGCCGACGGCGGCCGACTTACACTTGTGTCGCAAGAACGTGCCGCGGTCAGCTGTGACGTGCCAGGTGCAGCAACGGTCCCCGCTGATCCGGTGGAACGCCGCCGTCGCTGCGATGGCGTGTTGGCGCTCCTTGGTCGCACTGATCGTTCCACGGTGGCTGACTTGCTGGGCGATCTAGCAGACGCACCCCTCCGCGATCGTGATGATGCGCGAGACCAGGTGCGTGCGGCCGCTGTCGCCGACGCGATGCGCCGCCTCGCCGAGCTGTTGGCGGATGAGGACCTCGGTGACCTTGACCTTGAAGGCGCCCCGCTCCTGCTGGTTGGCGTTGCGGCGAGCCTGATCGCAACTGGGACGCTCCCGCTCAGTGTCGCTGCGCCGTTGGTCCCGACAGGGCGAACGCGGATCCTGCTCGAGCCGTACGGCATCTTCCCCGCGCTTGGAGGAGAGGTGCTGGACGACGCATGGATCGATTCGGCACTCTCAACGCTCGCACGCGACCTGCTGCTGCCAGGTGGTGATCTCGTCCGCATTGCGGGCGAGGAAGGGGACGAACTCATTGTGCGAACCTCGAACAGCAATGTGACACTGTCGCACGGCGAAATCTTTCCACTCCCACTTCGGACGGGCGAAGAGGAACAGGTGCTCCTCACACGCGGAGCGCAGGAGGCTGAGTTCACGCTCCATGGCGGGATCGCACGGGCAGCGATCGTCTTTGGCGATGCACTCGCAGCGCCTCATGAGGTGCGAAGTGGAAGCCTCTCTGCGGCGATCACTGCTGCCACCAGCGTCGCCCCGATCCCTGCTCCGATCAGCCTCCTCCCTGCAGGGAGTGCGACGCGCGGCGTGCACGGTGGCCGTCAGTTGCTCGGGGATCTCGTTGAAGGGGAGGTTCACTTCAGTGAAACGGAACCTGAAGGGAGTGGATGGGAGCGCGCCGCCGCAGCAGGACTCCTCGCGATTGGAAGTGCATCGCCTGAAACGGTGCTGCGTGCTCGGGCCGTTGGGGTGCGTGGCGTGATCGTTCATGGACTCAGTGATGGCGAACGTGACGCATTGAACGCATCGCTTGAGCGTCGGATTGCAGCTGCTGTTGCCACCGCTCCTTTTGGGCTGATCGTCATGACGCCGCGACGTCCTACGTCTGGGAGTGACGAGCGAGTGATGCACCTGCTTCGAAGCCTCCACGGCGCGCGCGTGCGATTCAGTGACGAACCGATTGGTCTCGTCGTGCACGGTGGCGGGGCTGACCGCGAGGCGGGGGATGTCCTCGTCATTGGGGGGATCCATGAAGGTCGCACCGGAGTATGGGAGGGACTTGCCGATCCACGCGCGGACGATCCACTCGGTGCGGTCCGGATTGACGGGGAGCTCTGCGCGATTCCGCTCGGTGATCTGCAGCGCCGCTCCGCGTGATCTCGTTACGCATCGAACTTAGCAACCTCGCGGCGACGCAGCGACTCGGCACCATCATCGCGCACCACCTCCGCGCAGGCGATCGACTCCTCCTGATCGGAGAGATCGGTTCAGGGAAGACGACGCTGGCACGCGCGATCGGTTCTGCGCTCCATGCCGATCCTCCGCTCACCTCACCGACCTTCCTCCTCGTCTCTGAACATCAGGGAGCCCTCCCAATCTGGCACGCCGATGCTTATCGCCTCCCGCCGGGAAGTGATCCGCTTGCAGCAGGACTGATCGACGAACGCCATGCGGCGGGTATCACGATTATTGAGTGGCCAGAACAGGTGCGCTGGCCGCTGCAGGAAGAAGCATCGTCGCTCCTTGAAGTTGAGCTCACCCCCGGCGCTCACGATGATGCACGAAGCGCAACGCTGCGCGCTGGAGATGCGGAGCGTGCAGAGAGCCTGCATGCGGCTGTACTCGCGGCGGGGATTGAGGCGTCTGATGGAACGTAATCAAACAGCGCTGATCCTTGACGGATCGCTTGGACACGGGTGCGTGGCGCTCCTTGCGTTAAGCGGTCCGCGATCAGGGGACCTCCTGGTAGCCGAGTCTGGCGAGCCGCAGCGCAGTCATCTTGAGCGAATCGCCACGCTCCTCCCGGGCGAGGCGTCGCGCGTGGAACTCTCGGCGATCGTGGTTGGCGTTGGACCGGGGAGCTACACGGGTATCCGCGCGGCCTCTGCCGCGGCGGCGGGCGTTGCTGCCGCCCTGAACCTTCCCATCATCGCGATTCCATCCGACCGCGCGCTCTACGCGGCCGCCAAAGAGGTGGGTGGTGAGACGGTGGTCCTGCCGCTCGGCACTCGGGAGGTGCTGGTGATCCGCGAGGCGGGGAGTGAGATCGCCGCGCATGCGGAGGCACCAGCCTCCGCAGACCTTGCGCGCGTTGCCTCGCGCCTTCCGCATGCGTTCGCAAAACTCGCGTCACCTGCACTGAGCGAGGCACTCCTTGCTGCCGCGCGCGGAGAGGCACCACAACGGAGTGAAATCAATCTTCGCTACCCGTCGCCGCCGCGTGGAGCTGACGGGAGGGGTGTCTAGTGCGACGAGATGAGTATGAGATTCGACCGTTGACGATCGGCGATCTCCCGCTGATGCGCGCGATTGAAGAGTCGAGTTTCAGTACGCCATGGCCCCGGAACGCGTATGAGTCCGAGCTGACGACAAACCGTTTGGCGCGATATGTAGGGGCATGGCGCGGAGGGGAGCTGCTGGGGTTCGGCGGGATATGGCTGATGGTGGACGAAGCACACGTGACCACGATTGCCGTATCGCCTCCGCTGCGTGGTGAGGGACTCGGAACGGCGCTGATGCTCGAGCTCCTGCAAGAGGCGCGTCGTGGCGGGGCGCGAGTGGCAACGCTCGACGTTCGCGTCTCCAATGAACTGGCTCAGCGGCTCTATGCGCGACTCGGATTCGCAGAGGCTGGGCGTAGGGTTCGATATTACGAAGAGACTGGCGAAGATGCGATCATCATGACGACCCCAGAACTTAGTGATCCTGGTCAGCAGGCGCGTGAGGCGCTTGCACACGCTGCGACCAAGACTGATGAGCCCCTCCCGAATCCAGAGGCATTTGACGTGGTGGCGCGATGAGCCGTGCCCGACTGATCCTCGCGGTTGAGTCAAGTTGCGATGAGTCGGCGGTTGCCCTTGTGCGCGACGGGGGAGAGGTCGTCGCCGAGCGCGTGGCAAGTCAGAGTGCGCTCCATGCTGCGACAGGTGGAGTGATCCCTGAAGTTGCAGCCCGTGAGCATCACCTCTGGGTGCCGCGGCTCTTGGAAGAGGTGCTCAACTCGGCAGAAGGGGAGCCCCACGCGCGCGAGATCGAGGCAGTTGCAGTGACGACCGGTCCCGGGCTGGTTGGTTCACTCCTTGTCGGCGCAGGCGTTGCCGCCGCGTGGGCGTGGGGACGCGGGCTCCCAATCGTTCCGACTAATCACTTAGAGGGCCATTTTCGCGCCGCTTGGCTGCACGACGCAGTCTCTGTATCGTCTGCGCCACAACTTCCTGCAATTGGGCTCATTGTCTCCGGTGGTCACACGCTGATCGTCCGCGTGAGGGCCGATGGAACGAGTGAACGACTTGGCGGCACGATTGACGACGCGGCGGGCGAAGCGTTTGACAAGATCGCGCGCCTCCTCGGCCTTCCGTATCCGGGCGGCGCGGCACTCTCGGCACTTGCCGCAACGGCAACGGCACGCGTTGGCGACGACCGGCTCCCCGTTGCGCGGGTTGATGGTGAATATGACGTGTCATTCAGTGGTGTGAAGACCGCCGCGGCGCGAATGGCCCTTGCGGCAGCTGGTGTCCCTTCAGGTGCGCCTGGCCGAGCCGCGGCTCTACAGGCAACACTTCGTGAGCGCCCTGTTCCGCCCGAAGCTGCCGCAACGATCGCTGCCGCCGCAGAAACGGCGATCGTCACGGCACTGGTGGAGCGTGTAGAGGGGGCACTCCTTGCACATCCGGGGACTGGTCTGGTGGTTGGGGGTGGCGTTGCGGCGAACGGACCGCTTCGTGCAGGTCTCGCGGCCGTGGCGGCCAAGCATCAGCGTCTCCTCAGCAT
>CAXRAV010000025.1:0-7958 GCA_964228585.1 Candidatus Limnocylindrus sp.
ATCCCTCGCCGGCGAGCGCGCGCCCTACGCCGATGGCGTACTGATAGTGCTCGTCGGTCTCAGGGAGTCGAGCGGATCCGTAAACCCCGACGATTGGGACGCCAGCCCTCGCGCTGGCGTTCACTCGCAGCGCGTGCCGACAGGTGGGAGCGTTCCGTCAATCAGGAAGGCGATCGCTGCATCGTCAATGCACTCGCTCTTCCCCCCTACGGCGGTGTGCCCCTCACCAACGTAGGTGAGGAGGAAGCCACTCTTCAGCGTTGTGGCCATCTCCTGACTCCACTTGTATGGGGTTGCGGGGTCGCCAGTGGTGCCCACCACCATGATCGGTGGTGCGCCAGCGCCGTCCACGATCTCGGGCATCGGATCCACATTCACGTTCGGCCAGACGCCGCAGAGGAGTCCGCTCGCCGCCTGCCCAAAGGCGAAGTCGGGCGCGCGGTCCTTGAAGCGCTCATAGATCGCGCGGTACTTGGCAATGGAGGTGCTCGCCGGATTGTCGGTGCAGTTGATCGCGGGGAAGGCTTCCATGCTGTTGGAGCGGAAGCCGCTCACTGAGCGATCCGTGTACGCATCGGCGAGGAGGGCGATCAGCTCGCCATCCCCTTGGGAGAGCTCATCGAGCGCCTGTACGGCGTAGTCCCAGTAGTCGCGGTTGTAGAGGGTAAGGATGATCCCAGTCCAGGCGAGCGCGGAGTTCACTGTACGCCCATCTGCGAGTTCAACAGGGCGCTCGTCAATCTTCTCAAAGAGCGCATCCATTGACTTGCGGGTCTTGCCGTCCCCGAACGGGCATTCACTGTCAGCGTCGCACCAGGCCATCACGCGATCAAGCGCGCCTTGGATGGAGACGCCCTGCTCCCCATATTCGGAGTCGTCATCTGGCGAGGGGTCAATCGCACCATCCAAGATCAGGTTGCCGACGGAGTTTGGATAGAGGGTGGCGAAGACGGAGCCGAGGGAGGTGCCATAGCTGTAGCCGATGTAGTCGAGTTTCTCAACGCCCATCGCGGCGCGAATCGACTCCATATCGCGTGCAGATGCGGTGGTGCCAATGTAGGGGAGTACATCAGCAGACCCAGCGACACACTTGTCCGCAAACCACTTGGCGTCTTCAAGCGCTTCATCCCAGTCCGCCTGGGTTGGAGTCTCGTTGTCACTCCCTGGTTCGGAGATCCAGGCATCCATCTCTTCGTCAGTGAGGCACTCCACCGGGAGGCTGCGCTGCACACCGCGAGGGTCCCATGTGACAAGGTCGAAGCGGTTGCCGATTTCGGCGGGAACAATGGCGCGCCCGTTGTCCGCGAGGATGTCGATTCCTGATGAGCCTGGTCCGCCGAAGTTCAACAGGAGCGGGCCGACGCGGCTCTCTTGATCAGCCGCAGGGAGGATCGCCAAGGCAATCTCCGCGGTTGGACCGCTCGGGTTTGCGTAGTCGAGCGGAACCTCGATGGTTGCGCAACGAATCTCTGGGTGGTTGCCAACGATCGGATCGTCCTTGCAGCTCTGCCACTCGATGGACCCTGTGACCGTGCCGCTTTCCGAAGGGCTCGGCGAGACGACCGCGCCGCCGCCACAGGCGGCAACGATCGCGGAGCTGACGAGTAGGGTGAGTGCGACCCAGCGCCAGTTATGGCGCTGGGTCAGAGTCTCGTTGGTTGCCACCTGGGGTCAGCTGCAGCCGCTAGTGGTGCCGCAGGTCATGCACTTGTAGCAGGCTGCGTTTCGCACCATGATCGCGCCGCACTCTGGGCAGCTCGGTGCATCCGACTGGTTCTGGAAGCCGAGCCCTGCACTCGCGAGGACTTGACCCGCGCTGCTCGCCGCTGGCACTGTTTCCTTTGCGGGTGCCGAAGCTTTCAGCTCCACTGGAGCAGAGGTTGTAGCCGATGCCGTACCTCCACCCTTGCCACAGGTGCAGTTTGGTCCGCACGACTCCACCGCTGCGCCAACGCGCACCGTAGGCGGGAGTGAGCCGAGAACAGGCCCGCCATCCGCTCGCTCCTGGAGGCCGAGCGCCGCGCGATCAGCCTCTGGGAGGAAGCGGCTTCCCAAGTAGCGGAAGACGTAGTCCACGATCGACTTCGCGATCGGGATCTCCGCGTTTCCGGTGAAGCCGCTCGGTTCGAAGCGCACGTGCGCAAACTTGTTGACGAGGTCTCGCAGCGGCACGCCGTACTGCAGCGCAACGCTGACGGTGGTGGCGAACGTATCCACGAGTCCGCTGACCGTTGAGCCCTCCTTCGCCATCTTCAGGAAGATCTCGCCAGGCTGACCATCTTCGTAGAGGCCAACGGTGAGGTATCCCTCTTGCCCGGCAATGTCGAAGCGGTGCGTGATCGCCGTGCGCTCCACGGGGAGGCGTCGGCGGGTGACACCCGTACCGGCGAGCACGTTGCTGCTTGCAACAGGCTCGTCCTTCTTCTTGCTGGTGTTGAGTGGCTGGGAGCGCTTTGAACCATCGCGATAGATCGCGATCGCCTTAAGCCCGAGCTTCCATCCCTCGAGATAGACACTCTCGATATCCTCCGCGGTGGCAGCCTCTGGCATGTTCACCGTCTTGGAGATTGCGCCGGAGAGGAACGGCTGCGCCGCCGCCATCATGCGCACGTGGCCCATGTAATGGATGGATCGCTGACCATTCTTCGCCTTGAACGCGCAGTCAAAGACCGAGAGGTGCTCGTCCTTAAGTCCCGGTGCACCCTCAATGGTCTCCTGCTCATCGATGTACTTGAGAATTGCGGCAACCTGCTCAGCGTTGTAGCCGAGCTTGGTGAGCGCCTCTGGGACCGTCTGGTTGACGATCTTCAGGAAGCCTTCACCAACAAGCTTCTTGTATTTGATGAGCGCGATGTCTGGCTCGATGCCCGTAGTGTCGCAATCCATCATGAAGGCGATCGTCCCGGTAGGGGCGAGCACGCTTACCTGGGCGTTGCGATACCCGTGCGCCGTGCCGAGCTCCAGCGCGCGATCCCACGCATCCGTTGCCGCCTTGGCGAGATCCTTCGGCAGGGTCGCCGTTGGAATCTTGTACGAGGCGTCTCGGTGCTTGCCGATCACCCGGAGGAACGGCTTCTCGTTCTTCTTGTACTCCATGAACGGTCCGCCGTGTGCCGCCGCCGTCTCGGCTGACTGCACGTAGGCCTCTCCGGTCATGATCGAAGTGATCGCAGCTGCGTAGGCTCGCCCTTCGTCCGAGTCGTACGCCAGGCCACGGCTCATCAAAAGCGCGCCGAGGTTGGCATAGCCGAGTCCGAGCGGTCGGAAGCGGTGGCTGTTCTCGTCAATCATCGGCGTTGGGTAGGAGGAGTTGTCCACGAGGATCTCCTGCGCCAACAGCGTCAGTCGCGAGGCGTACTTGAAGGACTCCACGTCAAACTCGCCGTCCTCGCGCACGAACTTCATGAGGTTCAGTGAGGCCAGGTTGCATGCCGTGTCGTTCAAGAACATGTACTCCGAGCACGGATTCGACGCGTAGATGCGATCCGTGTTGGAAGAGGTGTGCCAGTCATTAATGGCGGTGTCGTACTGGATCCCTGGGTCACCGCAGACCCATGCCGCCTCCGCCATCTTGCGGAACACGTCACGTGCCTTCAGCGTCTCCACCGGCTCGCCGCTTACAACGGCGCGTGTCTGCCAGGTGCCATCAGCTTCGACTGCCTTCATGAATTCATCGTTCACGCGCACCGAGTGGTTGCCGTTCTGGAAGAAGATGGAGCCATACGCTTCGCCCGTGAAGCTGGCGTCATAGCCGGCTTCAATGAGTGCCCACGCCTTCTTCTCTTCGTTCACCTTGGAGTCAATGAACTCCACAACGTCAGGGTGCTGCACGTCGAGGATCACCATCTTTGCGGCGCGTCGGGTCTTGCCGCCCGACTTCACCACGCCCGCAAAGGCATCAAAGCCTTTCATGAATGAGACGGGACCAGATGCGGTGCCGCCGCCACTCATCTTCTCTTTCGCGCTTCGGATTGGCGAAAGGTTGGAACCTGCTCCGGATCCAAACTTGAAGAGCATTGCCTCTGTCTTGGCGAGATCCATGATGGAGGACATGGAGTCCTGCACGCCGTTGATGAAGCATGCGGAGCACTGTGGTCGCGCCTCAACACCAACGTTGAACCAGACTGGTGAGTTGAACGCCATCTTCTGATTGACAAGCAGGTGCGTCAACTCCGCAATGAATGCCGCGCGATCCTCGTCCGACTTGAAGTAGTGCTGCTGCTCCGCCCACGCATCAATTTGACCGGTGACTCGACCGATCAACTGGCGAACGCTTGTCTCTCGCTCTGGACTTCCAACATGGCCGCGGAAGTACTTGGAGACGACGACGTTTGTGGCGAGCTGTGACCAGGAGGCGGGAACCTCAACGTCCTTCTGTTCGAAGACGCTCTTGCCGCTCTCGTTGCCGATCGACGCGGTGCGCGTCTCCCATGCAATTTCGTCATATGGGTGAATACCAGCGGTGGTCCAACGTCGTGGCCAGGCGAGTCCTTTGACACCCTTGCCATCGAAACTCAACGGTGCAAGCGGAAGTGCTGCTGGTTTCTTTCCCGCGCTGATCTTCGCGCTTGCCTTCGTTGCGTCCACCAAACCGGCCATGGTTCGCTCCCACTTCTGGCCCGGCAACGGGCCCCTCCCTCCCGTCTCCCCAACCAACGGCTGGGCGTACGGGTATTCGCGCTGTTTGCAGTGCGGAGGCGCATCGTATGCCCCCCGCGGCGCGCCGTCAACCCCTAAACCACAACATATGGTGGGGTGTACCAGGTTCGTTACAGCATATGTTGTGTTACAGGCATCTGAGCGTGTTTGTTACAAAACGGCCACTCTGAGCCTGCCTCAGCCGATCTCGAGCCCGAGGAGCTGCCGTCGTTGTTGAGTGTCGTTACGGGGTCGGGAGGCCGGAATAGGTGTGCAGGCCGCTGAACCAGAGGTTCCCCGAGTACGTGATCAGGACGGCCAAGAAGCCGATCACCAAGAGGAGGGCGGCGGGTCGACCCTGCCAGCCGCGCTGGCTGCGAGCGTGCAGGTAGACGGCGTAGATCAGCCAGGTGGCGAGGGCGGCTGTCTCCTTCGGGTCCCAGCCCCAGAAGCGGCTCCAGGCGATCGACGCCCAGACCGAACCGAGGATGAGCATCCCCGCGAAGAGTGGGAAGCCAATGCTGACCGCCTGAAATGCGATTTGATCGAGTCGCTTTGCAGTTGGGAGCCAGCGGAACCGATCCACATCTCCCTGCATCAGATGCGCGACGCCCGCTGCAAAGGCGAAGGCGAAGATCCCGTAACTCAACATTGCGAGTCCAACATGGATCGTGAGCAGCAGCGGGTGCTGCAGAGCAGGGACAAGCTCCGTCACTTCGTTGGGGAGTGTGGCGGCGTAGGCGAGCAGTCCGAGCGCAAGGCCGATTGCAATGACGCCGAGTGCGCGCAGTCTCCCGCGGCGATCGAAGTAGATTGTGGCGGCGCAGATGCCGAACGCGAACGCGATGCTGAACTCGTAGAGGTTTCCCCATGGTCCGCGCCCGACGATCAACGCGCGGAGAAGAAGCGACGCGCCAATTGCAAACGTTCCGACGGTGAGTAGAGCGCCACCTACATCGCCGGCGAAACTGCGACGATCAGATTCTTCTGCCTCACCACCGTTGAGCGCGCGTCCGAGTGATCCTGTGATCGCACTGGTTGACGCGAGTGAGGGGCTCAGTGGCGCGCGTAGCGCGCGATCATTCGATACGAGCAGTGTGAGGTGTGTGATGAGAAGTGCGAAGGCAGCAACCAGTGCAATGCCACCGACAACGGTGAGATAGAACGAGAGGGTCTCCACCCTTACGCGCGAGCCGCGCCACCGGGTGGCGGTCCGGCTGGGCGTTCAATCTGGACGCGCGGGCGCACCCGAATCTCCATGCCGCACGCGCTGCAGGTCGCCATCTCGGCGAGGCGCACGGCGCTGCAGCCGGGGCATGCGAGGAGGAGGGGCTCACCCATCGTCGAGCGGGTCGCCCCCACTGGATAGAGCGCCACGGCGCGGGCGTCATACGGCCGACCAGCCGGGTAGATCGGTCTCCCTTCAGCGTCGCGCTGAGGGGGGGTCGGGGTTGCGTCGGCGAACCTGAGTTGTGCCCGGCGTTTGGTGAGCGCAACAAGGCCCCAGCCACCGCCCGTGGCGAAGAACCAGAGGAGGACGAGGGGTGCAATGAAGAGCGGGAGGAGGACGATCAGCGCCCCCCAGTCAGGGGTGATGATGAGCGCGAGGAGTTTCAGCAATTCATCAATCATGTGTTGATTCTAGCGTTCACGTGGTCGGCGCGCCGACGGGCCACGCTTCTTCGTTGCCCCACGCCCAGGCTGCCAGCGGCGCTCTTGCGGTCCCTCATCTTTCCCCGCCTCCCCCTCAAACGACGATGCTGGACGCGCTCCACCCCGACCGAACCCTCCCGTTGCGCGGGTGGAGGTGGGAGTGATGGTGTTGGCGGTGATTCGGTCGCGGAAGTATCGCGCGGTGATCGTGGATGCACCGAGGCGACGTGCACGATCGCGCAACTCGCGGTCATCGGTGACCACTATGATGCGGTCAGCACGACTTAACTCAGGACGACCCACCGCCTCAATGATTCGATCGTCAGCGGAGCGCCCGCCGCCATCCCGATAGACTTCAAGCTTGGCGTTCTGCGGGAGCGAGCGATGGATCGCAGACTCATACGCGCGCAGTCGCACCTCATCCCAGCCGCCAACAAGGTTGTTGCCGTCTACCAAGACACGCTCCGCTCGCGCGAGCAGCTTCCACTCCTGATCTACCATCTCATCATGCTCCTCTGCGTTGACCTCGACGGCGTGCTCTACCGCGGTAGTGAACCGATCCCAGGGGTCGGCGCACTCTTGACGGAGCGCGTTGCTGCGGGCGACCGCGTTGCCTACATCACCAACAACAGCTTCCTTCGTCATGCTGAGTATCGCGCGCGGATCGAATCGTGTGGCGCACCCTTCGCGGCCGCCTCGCTCCTGACGGCGGTTGGTCTCACCGCGGCGCGCTTTCGTGAAGCCGGCGTGCGACGCGTCCTCGTCTACGGTGCGCCAGGTCTCGTGGATGAGTTGCGGGCGGCGGGCCTCGATGCGCGAGCCACCGCCGACATCCTTAGTGAGGATGCGCTTGCGGCGTGGGGTGCTGAGGGGGTCTGCGTCGGGCTCCATCGCAACGCCACGGAGCGGGAGCTCCACCTCGCCGCCACCGCGCTCCGCACGGGTGCACGCTTCATCACCCCAAACCGTGATGCCAGTTACCCCGACCCCGGAGAGCTGACGCCTGGGACAGGCGCCGCCGTTGCGGCACTTGAGGTGGCGAGCGGTGTGCAGGCCGAGGTGGTGGGGAAGCCGGCGCCAGATCTGATCAGCACTGCGGCGCGCGAAGCGAACATGGCACTTGATCGCGTGGTGATGATCGGCGATTCGCTAGAGACAGATATTGCCGCCGCAGGAGCCGCGGGTGTTCGATCCATCTTGATGTTGACTGGCGTCACCAGTCCTGATGACCTAGCGCGTGCCACAGCAGTGGGGGGCAGCGTAGGACCAACACACGTTGCGCGGGACGTCGAAGCGCTTGCGCGGATCTTGGCGGAGCTGCGAGCGGACTAAGCGCCAGCGAGTGCAGTGAGCGCGATGTTCGTCCCGAAGGCAATGATCAAGAACTGACCGATCAGTCGTGTTGCGCTGACCGCGCGTTCTGGCAGCAGTCGCCCCGCCGCTGCGCCGATCGTCCCGAGCAGTAGCTGCCATGAGAGGCTCGCCCCCGCAGCGCCAACGGTGAACGCCGCGGCAAGCAGCGGATCACTCCCAATTCCGGGGAGCCCCACCGCGAGTGCAAGGAAGTAGAGCACCGTTGCTGGATTCAGCGCAGTGAGCGCAACAAAGCGCAGATAGAGCTGCGCCGCACCGCCGCGGACACGGGGATCGTTCGAGTTTGCAACTTC
>CAXRAV010000026.1:0-5429 GCA_964228585.1 Candidatus Limnocylindrus sp.
CCGTCGCCGTTCCAGTCGCGAACGTACAGTTCAGGCGTCGCTGCGCTGCTGCTAGACGAGCGCCACGCTTCGAACGGCGAGTTCCAGCGCATCGTCATCGTGCTCACGATGTCAGGGGTGGCGGGGAGGCTCCGCGCGAGCGGCGCCCATGGCGCGCGAATGCTCACCTTGCTGCCAACCTGTTCTGCAGTAGCGGCGGTTGCAATGGTGACGGTTGGGTTGAGCGCCGCAAGAGCCGCTGCACTCGTGTTAATGCCAATGGTTGCCGCGCGCGTAGCTACGGTCTCCCATGTGTCGCCCGTGCGCAGCCAGTCGAACTCACCGTCGAGAATTCGCACCGGCGCGGTGCGGAACATCACGCTCTCTTTTGTGTAGACGCAGAGATCGCGTGGAAGTGTCAGCGACTTGTTGCGCACGAGGATCTTGTTCCCATTCATGGATCGCAGGCAGGCTTCACTCTTCTTCGTGCGTTTCGCGATCTTTGCGTACGTGTCGTTTGGTTGAATGGTAATCGTGTATGTAGGTCCCGAGTTCAGTGCAAGGAGCGCGCTCAACTTCACGCCGAGTCGCTGCGCAACAAGTTTGAGCGTGCGCTCGCCTGGGCGAACGGTGGTGCTGCGCGCTGGTTCCGTCTCTGCCACATAGACCTTGTCAGGATTTGGCAACTCGTGCGCACCATCAAGGTTGAACGACTGGAGTCGCACGACCCCAGATGGGTCACGGTAGCGCACGTAAAGTTCGGCGACGCCGTCACCAGTGACGTCGCCAACCGTCGCACTCCATGCACTGCTGATCGGCCAGACGAGAGCACCAGGCGTGCTAAATCCTCCAAGGCCCCACTCGCTCACCGGCGGCGTCCCTGACCCTTGTGCGAGCGACGCGGCGAGCGATCCATCGGCGGCTCGCCAGAGTGCCAGTGCATCAACCGCACCGTCCCCCGTGAAATCGTCCAGGAGCATGCGGGTGTCTGCTGCGGCTTCAATCTCACCCACGAGTTGAGGGCCGCCACTCACCGGCGCAAGGTAGATTCTCAGGCGCGGCGCGCCCCCTTCGGATGCTGGGACGAGTTCGGTGATGAAGAGTTCCTCAATCCCGTCGTTAGCGGTGTCGGTGGCGATGAGACCAAGGGTGGCACTGGCGTCGAAGCCCGCGTAGCCTTCAACGCGCGTCGTGCCATCTTTCAGCACGCCGCCCACATACGGGGTCTCGACGAGGGTGATGCCGCCGTCGCTCTCTTCACGCAAGTCCACCACCGCCGCCTGGCCCTCTGCCGTGGCCCGCGCCACGATGCGGCTGATCAGCGTCTGCGTCTTCTTAATCGCAACGCTCCCTGGCGCCTTCCCGTTGAGCCGCCCTGCCGCGTCGACGTTGGTATCCGTAGAGATGAGGCGCACCGTTCCAGCTGGCGAGACGGCGAGGAGGTCGCCCTTCGCATCGCCGGTGAGGTCTCCGCGCGGGCTGAGAACGCGGATTGGGTAGACCGCCTTGATGTTGAACCGATCGTCTTCAACACTGCTTGTCCCAGCACCTGCAACCTGGTCTGAATCGAACGCAAAGAATGACGCACGCAGCAGCGCTTCAACAGAGAGATTGCGAGCACGCGCACAGTCATCGGCGTTGACGGGGAAGAACGACCATCCACGCCAATGGCTCGGCTGCGTGGGGTGACGCATCTGCACATTGCTCTCGCCAGGCTCTGGTGGCAGCATGCACTCGCGATTCACCGTAAAGCTGCCATAGAAGCCGGGCCGCCAGAATCGCCAGTCACCCGAAACTGGGTAGTAGCGTTGCATCGTCATCCCCCACGTGGCGTCGACTGCCGCGTTGTAGCGCGCATTGCTCTTGCCACCGACGATCGCCCCTGGTTCGTAGATGCCACCGCGCGAGTAGAACTGATTCATGTCGGGGTGATCCACTACGTCGAAGCAGCTGCGCTTCGACTTTCGCGTGATCTCTTCGGCGTTCCCACTCTCATCGAGGATCTCGAGTGGCGCCGTGTAGGTGGATGTCTCGCTATCCCAGCGCAGCCCGCCAATCTCATCGTCTTCAAGGTCTGCGCCGAGCCTGATGCGCATCCGTAGCGCTGCATCCGCATGTTCGCTTGCGCGGCGCTGTCGCGTCCAACTCTCATTCCCTGCAGAGCCGTTCAGCTGATTGTCATCTGCATAATCTGCGCGAACCCATTCGGCCTGCGTGCTGGTGAAACTCGAGACCGCCCACCAGTTGCGCGCATTCATCGTCCAGGACCATGCGTTCTGCTTGATGGCCACGGCACCTGCGCCGAGCAGTGCGTCTGAATACGGTTGGCTCAAGTACTCCGACCAGAACTCTGCAACGTGCGTTCGATAGACGTAGGTCTTGAACGGCACCACTTCCACAAGGCCCGTGCGCGTCCGAAGTACGCGGATCGTCTTTGGTGGCGTGATCAGCGAGTCCCAGTTCGTACATGGAGCAGGGGTCTCATCCGCTCGCACCGCGGTTGGTGTTGCGAGCGGCAGGATCAGGGCGGCGCTGACGAGCAGCGCGCCAAGCAGATGACGACGTGACCCCTCTCTGCGCGTCCCGTTGTTCATGCGTCCATCGTAGCGGTCGCGTGTGGATGGGGCTCTCTCGTCAGATTGTCGCCTCGATTCCTCCCTCCGCATCAAGAATCCTTAACGCAAGTGCGAGGGCAAGGCGTAGATCTGGTTCGCGAAGATCCCAGCCGGTGATCTCTTCGATGCGCTTCACGCGATACGCGGTGGTGTTTCGATGCACGCCGAGCGAGCTGCTCGCCTCTGCGGCGCCTGGCGTGTCCAAGATGGCCCGCAGCGTCGCGATGCGCTGCTTGCGCGCCGCTGGTGTACCGCTGAGGAGCGGCTCAAGGAGCGCGAGTGCCTGGCGACGCCCGTCTGGGATCGCGGTGACGGCACCAAGGAGTCGGTGTGCGGGGAGGAGATCGGCGCGGACCACTTGCGCGCCACCACTGCCGCTGCGCCCACCAACACGACGCTCGAGCGCTTCGAGTGCCGCTCGTGCCTCAGCCTCAGCCGCCGGACGCGCCGCAGGATCGCTGAACGACTTGGAGACGGCGACTGGCCTGTTGAGTCGCTTCGCAACCTTCTTCGCGATCTCTTGCGCACCAGGGTCAGATGCGTCAGCGACCGCAATGATGCGCACCTCCAACGACTCGTTGCTGCCGCGCAACATGAAGCGTCGCGGACTGGCGAGGAGACGGAGTTCGCGACGCAGCGCGGGGACGTCTGCCTCATGCGGCCGCGGTTGGCGCGCCGCAATGGCAACCCACGGCGGACCTTCTGCTGGAAGCGTTCGCGTCTCACCGCGTCCCGCGTTCGCAGGGAGCTCCGCCGCCACGCGAACGATCTCAAGCGCAAGGAGCGGTGCCACGCGTTCGCAGGCAATGCGATCACGCTCCGCCACCGGCTCATCACCGAGCAGCACAATGGATCCAGGACGCTCATCACCGTCATCACTGAGCGGCGACTCTTCATCCTCCGCGCGTTCACCGTCGCCGTGCCGCTCCGCATCCGGTGCTCCCGGAACCGCAGGGAGTGGGATGCGTTGCCCGTCGGCGCGATGCTTCGCCAAGTAGCGCGAGACGGCTTTCGCCGCCGCTGCACTTCCTGGAAGACCAGCAGGCGCGACGACGGCGAGCGACGTGCCACCGCGCGCCTCCAACGCCACCGCGCGTCCAATGAATGCGGCAAGTGCACCGACAAGTGCGTCGAGTCCCTGACCATCCAACGCGAGCGCAGCGATCTGTCGCTCCAGCGCAACCGCCTGTCGCTCCAGCTCGGCGCGTCGATTCACCACCGCGCCAATGAGGCTCCGCTCTAGTTGCGCAGGCTCCACATCACGGACGAGAAGGGTGGGGAGTCGCGTCACCGCTGCCGCTGCAACAAGATGCTGCAACGCCGCCTCCTCCTCGCTGTTCGGCTCGCCACTCGCGATCGCCAAGATGCCCGTCGCATTGCTGTTGGCGAGGAACTCCACCATCTCCCGACGCGCCGCCTCATCTGGCGCCACCGCGCGCAGCGTAACCATTGGAATCAGCGCGAGGTCGCCCGCATCCATCCCGTCAAAGGCTGGGAGTCTCGTGCGCAAGAGTCGCACCCAGGTGACGGTGCGAGCCATCGCTTCGGCGCGCGCATCAACGAGCGGTTCCGCCGTTGGGAGGAGCGTCTGGACAAGTTCTCGCAGCGATGCCATCAGGCGGTCCCCTTCGGAGTTGTCCCGCGAGCGGCTGCGCCGAGCGTCTCAGCGATGCGTGACAGCAGCGGCGCCGCCTGCTCCGCGCGCGCGCCGCGCTCCAACAAGAGCGCCGCGTCCGCTTCGGCACGTCCCGGCTGGATGCGAATCCAGAGTCGCGCCCGCGGTCGACGCAGCGTGAGGGTGAGGCCCACCATGATCAGCGCCGCGGCGAGCCAGACGATCGCCGCCGCAGGGTCGCGACGCGCAATGATCCCCGTATACGAACTGACCGCTTGCAGCTGCACGGTGAAGTTGACGTTCGGCGCGCTCGCAACCTCCCCCGGCGCAAGGACCGAAGCGAAGAGCGTGCGTACCTGGCTACTCGCCGGTGCAACCGGTTCACTCGCCACCACAAGGAGCGCCGCCACACCCGCAGGATCGCGCTGCAGCAGCAGCTCAAGTCCCGCACTGCTCCCTGGGATTGGCAGCGTGGCGTACGGCGCACCCTCCACCGTAGCGGTGAGTGGCGCTTCGCCCGACCAGAGCAGATCGCCCGTGATGGAGCGAATCTCTAGTTGTACGGAAGGGCCGAAGAAGTTCTGATGGAAGCTCCACCCGTCATACATGAGCGGATCATTGACACGAATCACCTTCTCCGCAACTTGTGCGCCGTCTCTATAGAGCGCGAGTTCGGTCGCGAAGTCCGCAAACGCACCACTCTCCGTGCGCGGTGCACTGAAGGCGCGGTTCTCAACCACGAGCCCGCCCGCACTGCCGATCTTCCCCACTGGGAGCGCCTCGCCGTTGGTAAGCAAGATCCCCTGCGTATATCCGAGTGCGCCAGAGAGTGCTGCGCCAGCAATCAACAAGACGAGACCTGTGTGCATGACGAGCGTGAATCGGTCCGAGCGTCGGAATTTGTCCCCGTGAACGATCTTGCCGCCCGGCACTTCTGGGTCGGGACTCGTGCTCGCCTCCCATCCGCGCGCGCGCATCTGTTGAGCAACGCGTGTTGCAGCGTCTTCGCTCTGTTCGGCGGTGAGTGCGGTGGCGAGGTGCATGGTGCCGCGCCCAGCGAGCGATGTGTCGAAGAAACTCCCCAGCTGCTCCACACGACTGCGCGCCGTGACGGCGCGGATCTTCGGCAGACGGTCAAGCGTGCAGACGGTGATGGAGATGGTGAGCAGAATCAGCATTGCCGTAAACCACGGCGCGGTGAAGATGCGGAAGAACCCGAG
>CAXRAV010000027.1:0-2516 GCA_964228585.1 Candidatus Limnocylindrus sp.
CAACGGTAATTGGGAGTGGCTCCGCAAGAGGCTCCCATCAGTCCGGTCGCCGGACACGCGGCATAGGAAGGCTATTCGCCCTCGAGGCAAGGGAGGAAGCATGACTGCTTTCGCACGCGCGCACCGTTTCGTTTCGTTCGCTCAACTCATGATCGCAAGCGTGATCGCTCTCACCCTGATCGCCGGATGCGGCTCCTCGGTGAGCCCGAGTGAGCCGGCAAACTCTGCACTGACCGAAGAGGCGTTTCCGCGCACGCTCACCGATGACACGGGCGAGCAGGTCGTGATCCAAGAAGAACCGGCAACGATCGTTGCGCTGACGCCTGCGAGTGTGGAGACGCTCGTGGCACTTGACCTTGCGGATCGCGTGGTTGCGATCGCCGAGTGCACTTGCACCCCTGCGGCACTCGCCGCAACGCCAACGGTTGCGAGCTACACCGGAGTGGACGTGGAGGCGATCGTGGCGTTGGAGCCAGATCTGGTCTTTGTTGCGGCACCGCCATTCACGCCAGAGGATGCGATCACGGCGATGCGCGCGGCGAACCTGACGCTCGTCACGTTGAATCCAACGAGCGTCTCCGGTGTGCTCGGCACCATGCAGTTGATCGGTGATGCCAGCGGACGAACGCTGCTTGCAGCGGACCGCACGGCGGAGAGCGAGAGGGAGCTCACTGCACTCGTGTCGCTGGTCGACCAAGAGTCGAGCGTGAGCGTCTTCTACGAGATTGACGCGACCTCCACCATCTACGGCCTTGCGCCAGACGACTATGCGGCAGAGCTGGTTGCACTCGCTGGCGGAAGCCTCGTCTCGAGTGGGACGCCTGGCGTCTACGAGATCTCACTGGAGAGGCTGATCGCCGCGGCGCCAGCGGTGATCCTGCTCGGTGACGCCGCGTATGGCGTAACGGCGGAGGCAGTGGCGGCACGACCAGGCTGGTCGAGTATCCCCGCAGTGATCAACGGTGATGTGCGGCCGATTGATGGTGACCTGGTCACCACGCCCGGACCGCGTCTCGCCGAAGCGCTCGCCGCGCTGATCCGCGCGATCAACCCAGAGATCGTCCTCCCGTAGCGTGCACTCAACCACGCGCGTTCGAACGCTGCTCACGGCAGGAGCGCTGCTCCTTGTTGGTGTGGCGATCGCTGCGATCGGCGTCGGCTCGGTCCCCGTTCCGCCAACGGAGGTGGTCGGCATCTTGCTGCAACAGATAGGGATCGGCGCTGACTCTGCTGCGAGTGCCGGATCAACCGCGATCGTGTTGGAGTTGCGCCTCCCGCGCATTCTGGCCGCGATCCTCGTTGGTGCTGCAATCGCCGTTGCGGGTGGCGTCTTTCAGTCGCTCCTTCGCAATCCACTTGCCGATCCGTATGTGCTGGGGACGAGCAGTGGGGCGGCACTCGGCGCGGCGGTCGCTATCCTGCTGCCGATCAGCGGCGTGGCGTGGGAGCTTGGCGGCGTGCAGCTCGCCGCATTCGCGGGGGCGCTCGCTGCGGTTGGGCTCGTCTGGCGCGTTGCGGGGATTGGGAGCGGCGAAGAGCGCATTGCGAGCGTCTTGCTCGTGGGCTATGCGGTCGCGTCACTTCTCGCCGCCGCACTCTCGCTCGTGATGTTGATGAGCGGCGCAAACCTGCGCGCGATCTTCTCGTTCCTGCTCGGTGGACTTGATGGCGCCACCTGGCCGCGAATCGCCGCCGCGGCTCTTCCGCTGATCCTTGCGACCACACTCCTCGCGCTCCGCGGTCGACCACTCGCCGCACTGCTGCTGGGTGATGAGGGGGCGATGCATCTCGGCGTGGAGGTCCGCCGCGAACGCCGCATCAGCGTGGCGCTCGCCTCACTCGCAACCGCCGCCGCCGTTGCACTCGCTGGACTGATCGGCTTTGTTGGCCTGGTTGTTCCCCACCTGATTCGACTCGCCGTTGGGCCAGACCCGCGCGCGGTCCTGCCACTTTCGGCGATCGGCGGCGCGCTCCTTCTTCTTGTTGCAGATAGCGTTGCGCGGACGATCGGTATCCCCGTGGGTGTGATCACCGCGCTGATCGGCGCGCCATTCCTTCTCTGGCTGTTGCATCGAAGTAGGGCCGGGTACGCACTGTGAGCGAGCAAGAGCGCGCGCTCGACGCGCACGATCAGCCCACCATGACGCCGGATGCGTCGTATGAGCTGCTCGGTGCACGCGATGTGCGCGTCACGATCAACGACGTAGAGATCCTCCGGAACGTTAACCTCAAGATCGGCGTCGCGGAGCGTGTGGCAATCGTTGGTGCGAACGGTGCAGGGAAGACGTCGCTGCTACGCGCGTTGAGCGGCACACTCCCTGTGGCGTCAGGCGATGTGATCCTCTGTTCAGAACCAATCAGCACGTTGAGTCGCCCCACCATCGCGCGCTCCATTGCTGTGGTTGGCGCCGATCTTGCCCTCCCTTTTGCGACGCGGGCCGACGAACTGGTGGCGCTCGGACGCCTGCCGCATGGAACGGGGCCGGGTGGGCCAACCGCACACGATCGTGAGCGAT
>CAXRAV010000028.1:0-5677 GCA_964228585.1 Candidatus Limnocylindrus sp.
GCCGCAACGTAGAGGCGTGCGCCAGACTCTACCGCAAGCAGCGCCGGTCCGATCGGGAGTCGTGCGGGGAAACCAAACAGCTTGACTGGCACCCCAGCGCCAACAACATTGCGATCACCCACCATCCCTACGATTCCGCCCGCTGCGAGCTCACTGCTCATCACCTCTGCCGCACCTTGTGCAGGGATGATGCGTAGACCGAGCCCCTCACCGCGCACGCGGAGCATCCATGCCTGAAGCACGGGGTTAGCAATCTCTTCCATTGGGGCAACAGGCGTCCGACCAGAACGCTCCGCAAGGATGCTCCCCGGGAGCTCAATGGCACCAAAGTGGGCGGCAAGAAAGATTGCGCTGCCAGCGGTGGGGGTGAACGCAGCGGCAACTGCGAGTTCATCTTCAACCGTGACGCGGGAAGCAATGATTTGCCGCGCGTGTCGAGGCGCGCGCGCACTCTCAATGTAGAAACGAAGATGGTGCTCAAAAAGTTGCTGGACACCGCGCGCTACGGTCTGCGCTGATGGAGCTGCGCCATCCCGAAACGTGTAGACACGTGCAAGGTTGGCTGCGCCTTGTCGCGCGCGTGCGCGCTGCACTCTTGGTCCGATCACTGCCCATGCACGCGCAACGAGCAGCAGGAGTTGCTCAGGTAGGTACGAGAGTAGTGTGAGCGCAGCGATCGCTGCGCGGCCAAGGACTTGGTCTCTGAGTGTGCGCACCGCGTCTCGTATCACTCGCCTCTTGCTCCACGCTCGTGTTGCGTTGCCATTTGCGCCGCAAGCGCTTCCAGTCGCTGTTGCTCAACCGCGTCTGGCCAGAGCCGCTTGAAGCAGTTCCACTGCGTCGGTTCCGTTCGGATGAGCTGCTCCATTTGGTTCGCTGTCTCCTGCGTGGCGGAAAGTTGTGCAGCGGGCGAACCATTCCCTGCGCTGATTGGTGTGCCAAACAGTATGTAGAAGGCACCCGGACGTTCTCGACGTACAAAGAACGGGATGATCGGCGCGTTGCCACGCGCAGCAATCACCGCAGGTCCACTGGGGAGCGTGGTCCACCTCCCGAAAAGTTGACACGGTATTCCGTCAGGCTTCCACCCCCAGTCGCTCAAGAGCACGAGGATTCCGCCGCGACGCATCACGCCGAAGACTTCGCGGATCGCGCGCCAGTCGATGACCCTGATCCCCCACGATGCGCGCACTCTTCGGAGTAGTTCGTACATCTCGGGGAAGGCGGTGTCGTCGGCAACAACGCTCACGTCATATGACTTGTTTCCAAGGCTCGCTGCACCGAGTTCGTTGTTCCCCGCGTGGAATCCAACGAAGACGGCCGCCTGGCCTCGGCTCTTGAGATCGTCGAGTACGGTGGTTTCTCGCAAGTCGACCTCTGCGGAGATCGCGTCCAGCGAACGACTTGGGAGGCGGAGGAGCTCGGCGGTGAAGCGTCCGTAACTGCGGTAGTTGGCGATCGCACGTGCCCGAACCGCCGCCTCCGACCCCGGAAGGGGGTTCCCGTCTGCGTCGGCGACCCCAAGCACCACAGCGGCGTTGGAGTTGGCGATTCGACGCTTCGCTGGCCAGAGGAGGTAGGCGAGCGGAGCGAGAGTGGCAAAAACAGCCTCTACGGGTCGTGGGGGGAGCGCTCCTACGAGGCGCATGAGGGCGACGGCGAAGAGATAGACGATCCGCTCCCAAAGGCGGCGGGGGGTAAATCGGGGTGCCGAGCCAGGTGTCTCGCGGCGGATCGGCGAAGGGGTCGCCGGCTGCTGCTCGTTCATCTGGGAAGTGTATAGGGAGAGCCGCCGCCCCTTTCGGGTACGGCGGCTCTCCTCGTCGTGAAGGCGGGGCTGGCCGCTACCAGCCGCGCGAGAACGGTTACGCGCGAACTGAGTTCAGGGCCTCCGAGGAGGGGTAACCCTCGGCAGTGACCTGGGTCCCGTCGAGGACACGGTTGTCCTCACCGCGAATGAAGGCCTCAACGGCAGCGTGCGCGATGTCATCGTGCAACTGCATTGGTGGGCTCTTCATGAAGTACGCCGAAGGGGCAACGAGTGTCCCCGCCAACTTCCTGTCGAGTCCAAGCTTCGCGCATCGAATCGCATCGGTGATCACACCAGCGCTGTTCGGCGAATCCCAAACCTCAAGCTTCAGCTCTGCAGTGAGCGGCACACCGCCGAAGGTTGTCCCTTCGAGTCGGATGTTTGCCCACTTGCGGTCAAGGAGCCACGGCACGAAGTCCGAAGGACCCACGTGCACCTGCTCCTCGCCCATTGGCTCATCAAGGATCGAGGTGACCGCATTGGTCTTTGAGATCTTCTTGCTCTCCAGTCGGTCGCGCTCCAACATGTTCTGGAAGTCGGTGTTTCCACCGAAGTTCAGCTGGTACGTGCGATCAAGGTGCACGCCGCGATCGGCGAAGAGTCGCGCAAGAACGCGGTGTGCAATCGTCGCACCAACCTGGCTCTTGATATCGTCACCAACGATCGGCAGACCGGCAGCGGCGAACTTCTTCTGCCACTCAGGCTCGCGGCCAATGAAGACGGGGATTGCGTTCACGAACGCGCATCCAGCCTTGATCGCCTGCTCGGCGTAATAGCGGATCCCCTCTTCGCTGCCGACCGGGAGGTAGGCAACCAAGACGTCCACCTTGCGCTCCTTGAGCACTGCGGCAACATCAACCGGCTTCTCAGGTGACTCCTTCACCACGTTGCGCAGGTACTTTCCAATGCCGTCGAGCGTTGGTCCGCGCTGCACGATGACGCCAGTGGTCGGGATCTCCTGGAAGGTCCAAGTGTTGTTCGGCTCTGCGCCGAGCGCAACGGACAGATCCTTTCCAACCTTCGTGACGTTCACATCAAATGCGGCGACGTACTCAAGATCTCGCACGTGGTATCCGCCAATGTCGACGTGCATCAATCCCGGGACCTTTGCATCGTTCTTGGCGTCCGCGTAGAAGTAGCGACCCTGCACGAGGCTGCTCGCGCAGTTCCCCACACCCGCAATCGCCACGCGGATCGGATTGGTTGCCTTAACCGGCGTTGATGGCGCCGGTCGTGCGTTCCATTGGGCCCGTGGTCCGTTCGTTTCCATCATGGTGCTTTCCCCCTTGTTACTACCGTTCTTTTGCGGAGCTGACTCTCAGCCCCACCTTCACTTACCGCTGGCAACGCCAGCGGCGAGCATCAATGTGCCGCTACGTGCGTGGCGCCTGTGTGGATGCGGCGGCGAGGCCTGCGCGAACGAAACGTATTCGCTGCACCACCGTGACTGCTGAAGCGACGGAGATGAGCGCGAGTGCTGCGGTCAGCCACGTAGCGCCCAGCAGTCCACCAGCCAGTAGCCCGACGATCAAGACCGCCGCGCGCTCCGCGCGCTGTGCAAGTCCAACATCCGCGCGGACTCCGAGCGCCTCACCACGCGCGCGTACATAGCTCACGAGCGACCCAAGGCCGAGGGCGAGCGTCGCGAGACCAATCACCTCAATGGTGCCGCTCATCGCCGCACCCGCTGCGATCCCTGCGTAGATCGCCGCTTCGCCCGCGCGATCCATCGTTGAATCAAGAAATGCGCCGAAGTCGCTGGTCTTCCCTGTGGCGCGCGCGAGCGTCCCATCAAGTCCATCAAAGAGCGTGCCGAAAATCAAGATCACCGCTGTCAGCACCCACTCGCCTGCGGCGGCGGCTACGGCTGCGGCGAGAACGATCCCGAAACCAGCAATGGTGAGCGCATCCGGCGAGAAGCCGAGCCGGCCAAGGAAGAGCGCGATCGGTTCGCCGATTCGCTTGATGCGCGCGCGTTCTCCTCCTGTGAAGAGACTCCCATCAGTTGCGCGACTTGCCATTGCTACTCCTCTTCCGCGCGAACGGCGTCAACGAGCGGTTGTGCATTCGGCAGCGCCGCTTCAGGTGCTACCCAGGCGGCAGGGTTGGCGACGCCAAGTGCGGCAAGCATCAGCGCGTGCCCTTCCGCGATCGTCTCTGTTCGAAGCGTGTAGATGGACTCGCGACCAGCGCGCTCACTCGTGACGAGTCCTGCGCTGCGGAGTCGGCGCAGGTGCCAACTCACCAGAGGCTGGGAGAGGTCGGTGGACTCGATCAGTTCGGTGACGGTGGCGGGGCTTTGCGCGAGTCGGCGCACCAGGTCGAGCCGGTTCGTGTCCCCAAGGGCCCGATGCACGCGGCGGGCAGCTTCGATCACGAAGCGCGCATCAGTCGCTGCACTGAGCGCGGCGGGGAGAGCGGCAGCGCTCTTCGTGCTCATCGCTGGACCCTGACCCGTACGGCTTCCATATAGCGGAAGTTTATATGAGTTTTTGCTGATGCGAGCGCGGGGCCAGGAGGTTTGTTACAAGGCCGAAGAGTCGGCGTGGCGCGCTGTGGTGTTGCTGTCGCGGGGTCTGGGCGGCGAGCGGGGGCTAGCTGGCGAGCGCCTGGACAACTGCCTCGATCAGTCCACCCGGGAGGAGGCCGAGCAGGATCGTGCCCGCGGCGGCGATCAGTAGCCCCGCGCGAAGGAGCGGCGAGGTGGCTACCTGCACATCCGTCTCTGCTGGGTCACGCATGAAGAGATAGACGATGACACGGAGGTAGTAGAAGGCGGCGATCGCCGCGTTGAGTACGGCAACGATTGCCAAGACGGCTGCAAGTCCTCCCGCCTGCACCGCACTCAAGATGACGTACGCCTTTGCAAAGAACCCGGCCGTCGGTGGGATGCCAGTGAGGCTAAGGAGGAAGAGTGCTGCGAGCAGCGCAATCTGTGGATGCTTGCGGCCAAGTCCGGCGAGATCGCTGAGTTGCACCGTTGCACCCGGTCGCCCTTGAATCACGGCGAGGAAGGCGAATGCGCCGAGGTTCATCAGCGCGTATGCGGCGCCGTAGAATAGGATGCCCGCGATTCCAGATGCTTCGCCAGCACCCGCTGCGACGATACCGACCATCAAATACCCGGTATGAGCAATGGATGAGTAAGCGAGCATGCGCTTAACGTTCCCTTGTGTCAGCGCAACTAGATTGCCGAGTGTCATTGTTGCCGTGGCAAGAATGACCATGACGGGAATCCAAGCTTCTGCAAGCGGTAACAGTGCAATCAAGAAGAGCTTGATGAGCAAGACAAATGCACCGATTTTCGGACCGACAGAAAGATAGCCAGTGATCGGTGTGGGTGACCCTTGATACGCATCCGGTGTCCAGTAGTGGAACGGGACTGCGGCGATCTTGAATGCGGAACCGGTCGTAATGAGTGCCAGCGCAACAGCAACGGCTGGTGGCACACCTGTGGTGAGCGACGCCAGACTGCTTGCAATTCCAGCGAGTGATGCGGTTCCCGTGGTCCCCCAGAGCAGCACGATGCCGAAGAGCAGAATCGCGCTGGAGAAGCTACCGAGCAAGAAGTACTTGACGGCGCCCTCCGTGCTGAGCGGATCACGCTTTGCGAATCCAGCAAGGAGGTATCCAGGGATCACCATCAGTTCGAGTGCTATGAAGAGTGTCACAAGGTCAGCCGCCGCAGCGAGAAGGATGGTTCCGCAGAGCGCGAATAGGAGAGTGGCGGCAAACTCGGCGCTCGGATATCCGCGCGCAAAAAGGTGGTCTGGGCTTATCAGGAGCGTGATCGCCACGATCGCTGCGCCAAGGAGTCCAAGGTAGGCAACAAACGGGCCGCCAACGTATGCGCCGTTGAGCGCCGTT
>CAXRAV010000029.1:0-7230 GCA_964228585.1 Candidatus Limnocylindrus sp.
GACGACGGATGATCCAGACGAAGCGGCGGAGCTTTCGGCACAGTTGGAGGCACTGAACCTTGAACGGCGAGATATCTCTCGTGAGGCGCTCGATGCTGCGCGCGCCGTGCTGGGTGCGGATGCGCTGACGACACGCGATGACGCGCGAGCGCGGATTGAGCCGGCACTCATCGCCGTGGCTGGCGACTGGTCGCCTGGCGTGCTCGGTCTCGTTGCCGGGCGACTTGCAGAGGAGTTTGGTCGTCCAGCGCTTGTTGCAAACCTCAGCGATCCCGTAACTGACACCTCAATCCTTCGATGCTCGATCCGTGCCCCGCGCGGATTCTCGGGTGCGAAGGCGTTGGAGGCTGCCTCCGCCCGATTGATTCGGCACGGCGGGCATGATGGCGCAGGTGGCTGCACGGCAGAGAGTGGCGAATGGGAGCGACTCGTTACCGATCTTGCAGCTGCATTTGAAGGCCAGAGCACGCAGCGAGAGCCGGTGCTCTCCGTTGATCTCGAGCCAGCGTCTGGACGCCGTTCACTCGAGTCCCTCGCGACGCTCGTGGACTACCTCTCGCCAACGGGCGTGGGGAATCCTGATCCGCTCTTCCTTTTCAGGGGCGTCGCCCTCACCAGTGTTCGTCTCGTCGGTGATGGGAAACATGCGCGGTTGACGTTGGAGATTGATGGAGGCCGCACCGACGCGATCGCTTTCGGTCGAGCGGATGCGGCTGGCCACGAGGGAAGCACCATTGACCTGGTGGCGCGAATTGTTCAGCGAACGTACCGAGGGACGGAGAAGATCGAGCTGCATGTGGTTGATTTGCAAACAGCGGAGGTCGACGGATGAGCGGGAATCGTTCGCTTCGCCCACGGCCGCGCCTCAGCAGCGATCGCGCCAGCTCGTCTCGCCCGTATCACGCGCTCCGTCCGCCTACGCCCACGCGAGGGAGTCGGGGACCTGGCTGGCGTGGCGCGGGCCCGCAGGCTGCGCCGCTGCTCGCCGCGCTCCTCCTGGGAGCGAGTGCGCTTGCAACGTTTTGGATTGCCAACCTCTCCTCATCACGAGATGAGACGGGCGGGGAAGGGGCAGCCGTTACGGACGGCGTACTTGTCGATGGGAGCATCATCTTCGGGCGCGACGGAGCGCTATGGTCGTTGAGCGGGGCATCAATCTCGCAAGTGTCCACCTCGACCACAGATGGTGAGCCAGCATGGAGTAGGGATGGAACTTGGCTCTATTTCATTCGCACCAGGAACGAGATTGGGGGTCGACTCAATGCAGCTGGCGGAGTAACACCCTATCGGTTGACCGTTCCAACGCTCATGCGCGTTGGCGCACGAGGGGGTGACGCGGAAGTCGTGCTGGATGGGCTCCTGGTGGATCAGAACCCGAAGCTGAACTTCTCCTCGTTCATGTTTGATCCAGCGATCGGTGTAAACGGCGAGGTTGCGCTCGCGACGGACTACAAAGGTGCATCGCAACTCGGAGGGGATGTGATCATCCGCATCTTTCAGCCGGACGGCACAATGTACACGCCTGCACTCCCTGATGAGGCGCCTTACGGCCACCAGGATCCTGCATGGAGTGCGGATGGGAGCGGCCTCTACTACGTGCAGAACGGTCAAGAGGCGGGCGTCTCGGCGTCACGGATCATCTATTTTGACGTTGCTGCAGATCGGATCGTTCGATTCGGCGCTAAGGGATTCATTGAACCAGCGGTCAGCCCGGACGGTCGGTGGGTTGCGGCAACGCGGATTGACAAGAATGGAAGCGATGTTGTGATCTTGAGTGTGGCTACGGGAGAGATTGTTCTTGAGGTGACCAGGACCGGTCGCTCGTGGTCTCCGGCGTGGTCTCCCGATGGTGGTTCGTTGATCTTCTTGGCGGCGCGTGAGAGCGCTGCGACGCTGCAGCAGGTGACCATCAGCGCGCCACCTTCAGGCATCCCCTCGATCGTTGCAAGTGTTCAGCTACTGCGCGACCTCGTTGACGCAGGAGTACGGCCCGCATGGGGCCCGCTCAGTGTTGAAGGGCAAGAAGGCGCCTCCCCATGAGTCGCTATCTGGATCTCCTTGAGGCGTCCATAAAGCAACGCGGGAGTCGCTTGTGCGTGGGAATTGATCCCGATCCAGCTCTACTTCCCGCCGCGCACTCTACGGGCGAGGAGGTGCTTCGTCGCTGGTGTGAGCTCCTGATTAGCGCGACGGCCGATCATGCTGCCGCCTATAAGGTGAACCTTGCCTTCTTTGAAGCCTACGGATCAGCGGGCCTGCGCGTTGCTGAATCTATCCGCTCCCTTCTACCGAGCGAAACGCCCCTCATTGTTGATGTGAAGCGAGGGGACATTGGAAGCACAGTTGCCGCGCAGGCGCGCGCACTCTATGACGTCCTTGGGGCTGACGCGGTCACGGCGAATCCGTATCTTGGGATCGGTGCCCTTGAGCCACTTCTTATGAGAGAGGATCGGTTTGTCTATCTCCTCTGCCGAACCTCGAACCCTGAAGCGCCGGAGCTTCAAGAGTTGCGCGTTGCGGCTGGTGGTTCTGCACCAGAAGAGCCGCTCTATCTTCGCGTCGCTCGACTCGCAGCCGCGCGGCCGGAGGCCCGCGCGGGACGAATCGGCCTTGTAGCGGGAGCAACCGCGGCGACGGCGATGGAACGACTTCGTGAGGTCGCACCGAACGCGCCACTCCTCGTTCCCGGAATCGGCGCTCAGGGGGGCGATCTCGCGGCGGTGCTGGCGCATGGCGAAACACGTGGAACCACGAGCGCACGCGTTGGAGGCTCACTCTTGGTCAATGTGGGGCGGGGGATCTCAGGATCCGCGACTGATGGCGGAGCGACCCAGGACGCGATTCACGCTCGTTCGGCGGAGTGGGCGAGTCGCCTCGCTATACTCACCCCATAGGGCGTCCGTTCGGACGCGTCAGCGTAAGGAGTACTGAACGTGCCGAACATCGGACCTGGCGAACTCATCCTCATTCTCGCCGTGATCCTTGTGGTCTTCGGCCCTGGCAAACTTCCGGAGATTGGCGCTGCGGTGGGTCGATCATTCCGAGAGTTCCGAAAGGCGACCTCCGAGGCGGTCGATTCCGGCGAGGAGCGTAGCGCGCGGAAGAGTCCAGCGCGGCGACCAAAGCGAAAGGGCTGAGTCACATCGCCAAGCGAGGAGCACCCTAGATGGCGGTCGATTCTGCACTTCATGAGGCTGCGAGCGTGACGCGTACTGCGCCGCTGGTCGATCATCTCCGCGAGCTTCGCCGCCGCGTGCTGATTTGTACGGTTGCCGTGGTCGTTGGCGCAGCTGCAGCATTCAGCGTCTCAGATCAGCTCATTGAACTGCTCCGCGGACCACTCGGATCTACCAAGCTCTACTTCACTGGAGTCGGAGACGCATTCGGCATACGCATGCAACTGAGCCTCATCGGTGGACTTGCCATCGCAATGCCAATCCTCCTCTGGCAAGTGTGGGCATTCATTAGTCCTGGACTCACGAGCGCCGAGCGTCGGAGTGCACGGCCGTGGCTTCCGCTCGCACTGGCCCTCTTTCTCATCGGGGCGGTGGTTGCATGGAGCATCCTTCCGATCGCCGTGGGCTTCCTCCTTGGATTCGCAAGCGAGGACCTCTTGCCGATGATCGCTGCGGATCGATACTTCGGTTTTGTGAGTGGTCTCGTCATTCTGTTTGCGGTCGCTGCTGAGTATCCGATCGTTCTCGTCTTCCTCTCTCGAGTGGGACTGGTCACCTCAGCGAAGCTACGAACCTGGCGCCGCGGCGCGATCGTCGGCGTCGTCATCATCAGCGCCATTGCAACGCCTGGCACCGACCTTGTGAGCCCGCTCGTGCTGGCCATCACACTCCTCTTGCTCTATGAGTTCTCCATCATCCTTGTGCGCGCGGGTGGGCGATGACCGTCGATCGACGTGTGATCCTCCTGACTGGTCTTTCTGGCGCCGGCAAGACAACGGCGACCAAGTCGCTGGAGGATATTGGTTTTCGCACCATCGACAATCTTCCGCACGAACTGCTCCCAGCGCTCGTGGAGAAGATTGCCGCTGACCCACAGAGGTTCGCGCGGGTCTGCTTGGTGCTTGATGCGCGAGATGGCGATCCGAGCAAGACGATTGAACTGGTGCGCACTGGGGCTGCGGCGATTGGGGTAAGTGCGCGCATCATCTATTTGGATGCCCGAGACGATGTGCTGATTCGCCGATTCAGTGAAACTCGACACCGACATCCGCTTGGCGGAGCAGTTGATGCTCCCAGATCGGTTGCGGATGCGATTGCAGCGGAGCGCACGCTGCTGAGTGCGACGCGTGAATCTGCGGATGCGGTGATTGACACAAGTGATCTAAGCGGAAGGGAACTGCGCGATCGTCTAGTTGCCGAAGCGCTGGAGAGTGATGATCGGGTCGCAATCCGGCTGACGAGTTTCGGATACAAGCACGGCATTCCTCTTGAAGCGGATCTCGTGTTTGACGTTCGGGCGGTGGCGAACCCGCACTGGGTGCCTGAGCTTCGCCCCCTTGATGGTCGTTCGGCTGAGATCAGCAGCTACGTACTCGGCGATCCCATTGGCGCTTCCTTGCTGCAATCTATTGAGACCTACCTTGCTGCAAGCGTGCCCGCGTATCTTGCGGATGGTCGTGGCCGCCTGAGTGTTGCAATTGGTTGCACTGGAGGTCGACATCGGTCCGTAGCCATTGTTGAGGCGCTTGCACGTCGCCTGCCGGCGATCGTTGGCTCCGACCCGATTGTGGTGGAGCATCGCGATCTCCCGAGGAGCTAACCGGTGGGGCTCCGCTCCAGTCTAAAGCGCGCACTCCAACGGGGAAGTTTGCATGGTGGGACCCGACGCGTCGTGGTGCTAGGCGGCGGGACGGGGATGGCCACCGCGCTCCGCGGTCTTAAGCGGGAGGGGGTTTCGCTCACCGCAATCGTTTCTCTCGCGGATGATGGGGGTTCCTCTGGAATCCTTCGCGAACAGCTCGGCATCCCACCGGTCGGTGATCTTCGCAACTGCCTCATTGCACTTGCTGATGCTGAATCAACGGCGGGCGCGCTCCTCCAGCATCGCCTTCCAGCGGAACGGGGAGCGACACGTGGCCACCCTGTTGGGAACCTCCTCTTGGCAGCGGCGATTGCTGAGGAGGACGGGGATCTTGAGCGCGGCATTGAGCGCGTCCATCGGATCCTCCATGTGCGCGGGCGCGTGATCCCCGCAACATCCGAAGCGTTGCGTCTCCGTGGCCGTACGCGTGGGGGTGTCAGCGTTATCGGCCAGGCGGCGCTTGCGCGAACGCGCGGCATTGCTTCGGTATCTCTAGACGTAGGAGGGATCAAGGCTACCGCGAGCGCACTCGATGCGATTCGAGAAGCTGATCTGCTCGTTCTCGGGCCTGGAAGCCTCTACACGAGCCTGATCCCGCACCTTCTCGTACCAGAGATTCGTGAAGCACTCGCGCAGCGGCGCGCACCACTGATCTGGGTGGCGAACGTTGATGAGCAGGAGGGTGAGACGGAAGGAATGGATCTTGACGCGCACCTTGATGCACTGGTGGAGCACGGCGCGGCGCATTTGATTGACCTTGTACTCGCTTCGTCAGTCGCGCGACGTGGGAGTGGCGAGGTCGGGATACCGTTGCAACCGCGCTTCACGAGGAGCGCGAGTGCCAGTGGGGTTCCGCGCCCTCCGATTGAGGTACGCGCGATCGCCTCGCGACTCCGCCCCCATCTCCATGACCCAGTTCTACTCGCGCAGGCCCTGCTGCGTTCGCGACCGCTTCTGAAAGTGGTGCGTGCGTGAGCCAGAGCGCACGTGAGCTCGTCGCGAATGTGCGGCACGAACTGGCGGCCGTTGTCCCAGCCCAGCAGTGCTGCCGGGCGGCTGAACTTGACGGGCTCCGCGACGCGGGTCGTCGATCCGATGTGGCGATCGCTCGTACGGTGCATCAACTCAGCGGAGACACAGGTACCGAGGGAAGGGCGGGGACTCCAGCGGAGCGAGCGCTACGGCGTGCCGCACTGGTAGTTGCGCCACGGGCCCCACAACACTGTCGCCTCGCATTTCTTCGAGGGCGGCTCTTAGCTCGGGGCTCGCTCTCTCTTGCATCTGGACGAATCCATTTGGAAGTGGTGCTCGCTCAAGACGAGGCGACGCTACTCACGCGCGCCTTCTCGCAGGTGGGACCCCCTGGAAACCTCCGTGTTCGCCGTGGACGTGGAGTGATCGTGTGGAAGAACCGAGTGGAGATCTTTGATCTCTTGCGACGACTCGGGGCGGGAAGTTCCGTTGCAGAGATGGAGGCGCGCGGGGTGCTGCGCGAAGTTCGCGGTGAGTTGAATCGAAGCATCAATGCGGAGACGGCGAATCTGAAGCGAACAGTCCGTGCAGGGATGCGGCAGGCCGAGGCGATTCGAAGGCTGGACGATGCTGGTGTGCTGGATGTGAGCGGCACGACGCGACGCGTTGCAGAGGCTCGGCGTACGCATCCCGACGCAACGATCGCTGAGCTTGGGGAGCGACTTCGCCTGACGCGCAGCGCCGTGCAACGCAGCCTTAGCTCCCTTGAACGTCAGGCGGCGGCACTTCCACCACGAGTTCTGCCATGATCCTCATATGACTGAACGTGCGCTACCGCTCCTCGTGGCGAACTGGAAGGCGAACCTTTCTCCTGGCGAGGAGGTTCTGCTTGCGGGAGCGATCGCCAGCGATGCCCAGCGTAGGGGGCTCCTGCCGGGGAGCCTGATGGTTGCCCCCTCCGCGCTTGGTCTCGTACCTGTTGCCTCACTGTTGCAGAGGGAGCATGCGTCGCTGCAAATCGGCGTTGCCGCTCAAGATGTGTCGGCGCTGGAGCCAGGTGCCTACACGGGAGAAACTTCCGCATTGCATCTTCTCGGCATTGCGGGCGCGGCGATCATCGGACACTCCGAGCGGCGCACCCTTGGCGAGACCGGTGCGCAGATTGGACGGAAGGTTGCTCATGCGGTTGCCGCGGGACTTAGGCCGATTATCTGCGTGGGCGATACTGCCCGCGAAGCAACGACAGAGCAGCGATATGCCGAAGTGCGTGCGCAGTGGGACGAGCTGGCGGGGAGTGCAGCGCAGGTTGGATGCAGCCTCACTGCGATCCTTGAGGCGGGAGCCCTCGTTGCGTATGAGCCGGTCTGGGCGATCGGAAGTGGGGCATCAGCCGACCCAGAACTTGCAGGAGGGATGGCGGCTTCAATTCGGAAGGGGAGT
>CAXRAV010000030.1:0-7105 GCA_964228585.1 Candidatus Limnocylindrus sp.
TTCACACGACAGAAGCTGCCCGTACTCCCTGGCTCCATCACCGGAGCGGCGGCTGGTGTGAGGCGAGGCGCGTACGTGGTCCGCGAAGCGAGCACGCAGGCGAAGGTGATCCTCATTGCCACAGGGTCAGAGGTGCACCTCGCCGCTGCCGCGGCAGAACTCCTCGAGGCATCCGGCACGCCGACGCGCGTTGTCTCAGCGCCGTGCCTTGAACTCTTTGGTGATCAAGATGCTGCGTACCGCGAGTCAGTCCTCCCCGCCGCGGTTCGCGCACGCGTCGGCATTGAAGCCGGCGTCAGCCTCGGATGGGATCGCTGGACGGGCAGTGATGGCGCAATCATTGCGATGGATCGCTTCGGTGCTTCGGCACCTGCGCCGAAACTCTTCGCTGAATTCGGTTTCACGCCAGAGCGCATTGCAGAGGTTGCGCGCGGCGTGATCGCTGGAACACACCGCGGCGTGATCCCAACGCCGCACCTCCACGACGGCCATCAGGTCAGCTGAGGTGTCTCCCCGCAAGCTCGCGATTGCCGCCGATCACGCAGGCGCTGCCCTGAAGGCTGCACTGCTCAACGATCTCCAGAGGATCGCCCCTGACTGGGAGGGGATCGACCTCGGCGGCGACGGGAGCGATCTCACAGATGATTACCCAGATGCATCACGTGCCGTCGCTGAACTGATGCAGCGCGGAGGTGCCGAGCGAGGCCTGCTGATTTGCGGCTCAGGGATCGGCGTTACGATTGCGGCAAACAAGTTCAACGGTATTCGTGCATCTATTGCGCATGATCCCGCATCAGCGGAGCAGGGTGTGGTTCACGACGCCATGAACGTGCTTTCGCTCGGTGCAAAGGTGATTGACTCCGCAACCGCAGCCACGGTGCTCGCCGCATTCCTCGCCGCCACGCCGAGTGACGCCGAGCGATTTGTCCGGCGCACCAACAAGGTGCAACAGATTGAGAAGGAGCAGGGGTGAGCGGCGAGCTACGACTCCCCTTCTCTGCACGCGTCGGCCGCGCCTCAGATCTCGCAGCAATCAGCGCAGTGTTCGAGCGCGCGCGCAGCGAAGAGTGGGCGACGCGACTTGCCGATAAGGACGTCACACTCTGGAGCCGTGACGCTGAAGTTCAGGCGAAGATTGCGAATCGGCTCGGCTGGCTCGACGCGCCAGCACACTTCACCGAGCAGGTCCCGGCACTTGAAGCGTTCGGTGAGAAGGTTCGCGACGCCGGATTCACCACGGCGATCGTGGCGGGGATGGGTGGATCCTCGCTCGCCCCTGAAGTGCTTGCCACTGCGTTCGCTTCAATCAGTGAATGGCTGAAGATTCGCGTCTGTGACTCCACGGACCCGGAAGCGGTTGCGTTGGCGCTTGCTGGGCTCGACCCAGCCAAGACGCTGGTAATCGTTGCGAGCAAGTCTGGCACCACAACGGAGACGCTCTCGTTCGCCGCCTATGCGGCGGGATGGATCTCACGCGCGCTCAGTGCAGGCGAAGATCCGTTCGCATCAATGATCGCGATCAGCGACCCTTCTCCAAGCATCGATGGCATTCCAGGGAGTGAGCGGATGCTCGAACGCTTCTTGAACCCCGCTGACATAGGCGGACGCTACTCCGCACTCAGCTTTGTCGGACTCGTACCAGCGAGCCTTCTCGGCATTGACCTGGATTCGCTGCTCGCTGCCGGCGCCGTTGCTGCCGCCCAGCTGCGCGAGCCTGAGCCAACCGCCAACCGCGCCGTTGCGCTCGGCGTGATCATTGGTGCGCTCGCGCGCGAGGGGCGCGATAAGTTGACCCTGCTCGTAGATGAGCCAGTCCACGGCTTCGGTGCATGGGCAGAGCAACTCGTCGCTGAGAGCACGGGGAAGCAGGGTGCAGGTGTTGTCCCCGTTGACCTTGAACCGCTCGGTGCACTTGAGAGCTACCAGGACGATCGAGTCTTCGTGCGCATTGCACTGAACGGTGGCCGCGCACCACGCGCTGCAGATGGAACTTCCTCAGAGACCAGACTCAACGAACTTGCGGCGGCGGGACACCCCGTCATCAGCTATACGCTGAGAGACGCCATTGATCTTGGCGGAGAATTCTTTCACTGGGAGGCGGCGACAGCGATCGCAGGCGTCGTTCTGGGCATCAACCCATTTGATGAGCCGAATGTGACCGAATCTAAGCAGAACACCACCGCTGTGCTCGGTGAGCTCGCCGCAACTGGCGCTCTCCCAGAACTGACTCCAACGTGCGTCGATGGACCACTTCAGCTCTGGGTAGACGACGCGCTCCCTGCCGCATTCGCCGATGACGCGGTGAAGCTCGTTGGCGGTCAGCTCCAGCGACTCCCGCAGCGCGGCTACATCGGCATTCATGCGTACGTCGCCACCACGCCCGAACGGACGGCGGCGCTCACCTCACTTCGCCTGCTACTTCGCGATGGGACACACCGCGCCACTACCGTTGGCTACGGTCCGCGTTTCCTTCACTCAACAGGGCAACTGCATAAGGGCGGTGCGCCGATCGGCTGGTTTATCCAGCTCGTTGCAGGACGACCGCACGACCTTGAGATCCCCGGGAGCAGTTTCACCTTCGGCCAACTTGTTGACGCACAGGCACTTGGTGACGCGCGTTCACTTGTGGCCCACGATCTTCCGATCCTACGCATCCACCTGGGCTCGAACCCAGACGCTGGGCTCGTAGCGGTTGAGTCGCTCTTCCACCGCGCGCTTAGTGCCTGATCCGCAGCGGGTCGCACGCACGCGCTAGCATCTCAGTGACGGCCCAGGTGCGGCCACAAGTGAGGAGGCTCCTGTGAAGATCGGATTTATTGGTCTTGGAAAGATGGGCGGCAACATGGTCAAGCGCCTTCTCCGAGGTGGACATGAGGTAGCCATCTGGAACCGCTCCCGAGAGAAGACCGACGAGATCGCAAAGGATGGCGCCACTCCCACCTACAGCGTGAAGGAGCTCGTTGCCGCACTCCCATCTCCACGAAAGGTCTGGGTGATGGTGCCGAGCGGCGATGCAACCGAAGCCATGATCGACGAACTCATTCCGCTTCTTGGGAAAGGGGACACGATCATTGATGGAGGCAACTCCAACTTCCACGACACGATCCGCCGGCACGAGAAGCTTGCGGGGCACGGCATTCACTTCATTGATGCCGGAACTTCAGGCGGCGTCTGGGGCCTTGAAAACGGCTACTGCATGATGGTGGGCGGCGACGCCGCACCCGTAAGGGAGATGGAGCCGATCTTCCTCACGCTGGCACCGAAAGATGGCTACATGCACTGCGGCGCGAGCGGCGCTGGTCACTACGTCAAGATGGTGCACAACGGGATCGAATACGGCCTGATGCAGGCGTATGCCGAAGGGTTTGAGATTCTCGCAAAGTCCCGTTACCAGGTAGACCTTGCAAAGGTCTCCGACCTCTGGATGCAGGGCTCCGTCGTTCGCAGTTGGCTCCTTGAACTCGCTGGGCGCGCCTTCCGCGCAGAAGGGAACGAACTGAAGTCCATCAAGGGCTGGGTTGCAGATTCAGGAGAGGGACGTTGGACCGTGCAAGAGGCGATTGATCTTGATGTTCCAGCACCACTGATCACCCTTTCGCTTCTGACGAGATTCCGATCACGTCAAGAGGACTCGTACAGCGCCAAAGTGCTCGCAGCGTTGCGCAATCAGTTCGGCGGACATGCGGTGAAGCCCGAGTGAAGAGCGGAAAGGCGGGCGACGGTGGCGGTACGATCCGAAGCCTTCGCCTTGCACGTGCAGGAAAAAAGGTAACGCCGAAGCGCAGCAAGGCGAATCCGCTTCGCTCCGGTCTGCGCATTGAGCGCGTCCCCGACCCAAACATCGTGGTGCTCTTCGGAGCAACCGGTGACCTCGCACACCGCAAGGTCGTCCCCGCCCTCTATCACCTTTGGGTAAGCGATCTCCTTCCCGAAAAGTTCTCCCTGGTCTGCTTCGGGCGACGTGATGCAACGGACACGACTATGCGCACGGACTTGCGTGCCTCACTCGAGAAGCACGCGCGTGTGAAGCCAATTGATGAGGTTCGTTGGCGTGAATTTGCTGCGCGCATCAGCTATGTCAAAGGTGCGTTTGACGATCCCGAGTCGTACGCAACCCTAAGTCAGCACCTTGACGCAATCGACGCGAGCGTTGGAACGGGAGGGAACCGCCTCTTCTATCTCGCAACTCCGGCCTCATCATTCCCGGAGATCGTCCGCGGTCTCGGCGCTGCAGGGCTCGATCACGAGACGGGTGAGGGTGGCTGGCGACGCGTCGTCATTGAGAAACCATTCGGTCGCGACCTTGAATCAGCAGTGAAACTCAACCGTGAGGTCGGCAAAGTCTTCCGCGAGAGTCAGGTCTACCGCATCGACCACTACCTTGGCAAAGAGACCGTTCGCAACATCTTGATCTTCCGCTTTGGCAACTTGATCTTTGAGCCAATCTGGCACCGCCGATATATCGACCACATTCAAATCACCGTCGCAGAGTCGATCGGCGTTGAGGGGCGTGGCGCAGTCTACGAAGAGACGGGGGCGCTCCGTGACATCTTGCAGAACCACCTCCTCCAGCTCCTCACACTCGTTGCAATGGAGCCACCCGCCACGCTTGATGCGGAGGCTCTCCGCGACGAGAAGGTGAAGGTGCTCCGTGCCGTTCGTCTCCTGAGCACAGATACGGTGGATGAGCACGTCGTGCGCGGCCAATACGGACCGGGGTGGATCGGCGCCACCGAGGTGGCTGGATACCGAAGCGAGCCCGAGGTGGATGCCGCATCAGAGACAGAGACATTCGTCGCCGCTCGATTTGAGATCGACGACTGGCGCTGGGCGGGCGTCCCCTTCTATCTGCGAGCAGGGAAGCGTCTCCCAAAGCGCGCCACGGAGATCGCCATCCAGTTCAAGGATGTTCCACAGCGCCTCTTCTCACCAACCGGCGATACGCCAGAGCCGAACATGCTCGTGATCCGCATTCAACCTGATGAGGGGATCTTGCTTCGATTCGCCGCCAAGGTGCCTGGGTTAGGCACAGATGTTCGACCAGTCAACATGGACTTCGCCTACGGTTCTGCATTTTCAGTAGAGAGTCCAGACGCGTATGAGACGCTCATCTTGGATGCACTCCTTGGAGATGCGTCGCTCTTCACGCGCGCCGACGAAGTGGAAGCCGCCTGGCGGATTGTGGATCCGATCATGGAGTCCTGGCTCGCTGGCGCCGAACCAGCACTTCCCAATTACGCCGCAGGGACGTGGGGCCCAGACGGCGCCGATGCGCTCCTCACCCGTGAGGGGCGTCGCTGGCGCAGGTTGTAGCGCCAAATGAACCTCAGCGCCGCAGAGCTCTCTACGCTCCGCTGGAAGTCCACCGCACACTCCGTTGCGGAGGCGGACGCGCTCCTCGCGCGCCTCTGGAGTAGCACCGAGTCTCGTCAGCAGATCAGCGCCAACACATCACCAGGAGGAGGCGGGGCGACTCCGCTCGCAGTACGAACCGGAGTGATGAACCTCGTGGTGGTGGCACCCGGTGAAGAGCGCGCGGTCGGCGCGGCGAGTTCACTTGCGAGCCTCCCAAGAAACCCTTCGCGCACCCTCTTCATTGTGCCGCGCGATCCAGAGGGACCACCCACCTTCCGGGCGCGACTCGAGATCTTCTGCGCGGTCACCCCACGAGGCGACGGCACGTCCGCGTGCACGGAGCTTCTCTGGATTGATGCGAGCGGTGAAGCCGGGCGCCACCTCTCCAGCATGGTCCCGCAACTCTCACTGCATGACCTTCCAACACTCCTCTGGTGGGATCACACCGTCGATCCAACCAGTCGTGACCTGAAGGAGTTGCTGCGAGGCGTTGATCGAATTCTCTTTAATGGTGCGGAGCAGCGAGGCGTAGGGATTGAGATCGTGCGTGACCTGATCACGCTTTCACGTGCCTCAGGCACTGCGATCAGCGACTTCTCACTCATTCGTCAGGCACGCTGGCGCGAGGCGGTTGCAAGTGCGTTTGATGAGCCAGAGATTTCTCCGTATCTACATGCAATCACAAAGATCCGCGCCACGTATTCCGCGGGGAGCAACCTCACCGCACCAGCAAACGTCGTGAAGCCGACCTACCACCTCGCCTGGCTCGCCTCACGTTTGAACGCACGAGTCACTGCCCCACTTGAGAACCACGCTGGAACATGGAGCGGAGCAATTGACGAGGAGGGGCGACGCATTGCGCTCACGCTAGAGCCGGTGCTGGATGTTGGCCGATCAGGAACCACACTCGCCCTCCACATCACCGCAGAGCGCCGCGGAGGCGTGTTGGAGCTCAGCGTGCGCGCAGATGGCGAACGCACCCATGTCCGCGCATCAATCAACGGCACACCAGTCCATGAGCGCACACTGCGCGCAAAACGCGCTACCGACGCTGAACTGCTCAGTCAGGCACTCGAACTCGGCGAGGTCGATCCGCTCTCTCCATCACTCCTGCGCGCGTTTGCGCAACTCGTCGGATGAACGGTCCGCACATCGTCGTTGTAGAAGACGCCAAGGCGGTCGCCCTAGCGGCGGCCGACCTCGTGATAGCAGCTGCTACGAAATCTGTTGCGGCTCGCGGCGTGTTCCACTGGTGCGCAACTGGAGGGAGTACTCCTGCGGCGCTCTACGCTGCAATGCGAGATTCAAGGCTATCGGCCCAGATGCCATGGAGTAAGACACACATTTGGTTTGGTGACGAGCGACATGTGGATCGAGCCGATCCGCTTTCCAATGCATCGCTTGTGGATGAACTACTCCTTCTGCCCACGGCTTCGAAGACCTCCGCAGATAGCCTAGGAGTACAGGTACATGCCTGGCCGACTCAGCTGCCAGGACCCGCTGCAGTGAATTCATACCTCAATGAACTAGATAGGTTCCAGGTACCACTGAACGCGGAGAGGTTTCCAATCTTTGACATGGTGATGGTTGGAGTCGGTTCTGATGGACACTGCCTGAGTGTGTTCCCCGGCTCTAGCCTAGCCCGAGTGGGTGCGCCAGTTGCATCCCCAGTGGAAGCGCCAACTCACATTGAGCCCCGTGTATCGCGTTTAACGTTCTCAATTGGGATTCTTGCAAGCGCACGCTCAGT
>CAXRAV010000031.1:0-3474 GCA_964228585.1 Candidatus Limnocylindrus sp.
GGAGAAGTTGCGACGTGCCGCAGCTGCCCAGAAGGCGGCGCTGGATGCGCAGGTGAAGCTGCTGGAGGCGGCGAAGGTGCGTCTCGCCGCCGCAATCGCGGCGCAGAAGAAGGCGATCGCCGCGCAGAAGGCGGCGATGGATCGCGTACTCAATGATAAGGCGCGCCTCGCCGCAGCGGTCGCCGCGCTGAAAGCGGAAGAGGCTCAGGTGAAGTCAATCGTTGATCGGTTGCTGAAGCAGCAGTTCGGGTCCTCGCTTCCAATTCTCTATCAGGGCGGATGGACGTGGCCGATCGCGAGAACTGCAGCCGGATTCGTGCAGCCGAAGAACGGCTATCGCCCATACATCTCGCAGAAGTTTGGGTGCGTCAGCTGGCAGATCTATCCGCGCAGCGGCAGTTGCCCGTCGTCACGACCGTATTTCCATAACGGCGTAGACATCTCGGCGCCCGCTGGGACACCGATCTATGCCGCTGCTTCGGGTAAGGTGATGATCGCTGGTACCTGTTCGTACTGCGTGGTTTGGAAGGGAATGCGTCGACTCGCGTGGGTCTGGATTGCGCACAGCAAATCTATGGTGAGCATCTACGGACACGTTGGCGACGGTTCGCGGAGTAGCGAGCCGCGCTGGCGCGTCAACGCAGGTGAATTCGTCACCGCAGGTCAACTGATCGCGTTCGTTGGCTCAACGGGCAATGTGACCGGACCGCACCTTCATCTCTCCATGTTGAACGACGGCAAGTATGTCTGCATCCAGAAGTACCTCCCAGGCGGCGCCTGCCCCGCGAACTAGCGTGAGCGTGCTAAGCGCAGCGGAGATCCCCGCACTTCTCACCTCCTTCGGTATCACCACCGCTGCGCCGCATCGACTCGAGGACGCAACGGTCTGGGATCTGGAACTTGACGGGAACATTCGGCGCGGGTTGCGCGTCACGCTGATCCATGACGCGCGCCCTGGTGGCGCGTTGATGGTCTGGGCGCACCTTGCACCACCGCTCGGCGATGGACTTCGTGCCGCATATCGTCGCCTCTTGCAGTGGAATGATCGATTTCCGTTTGCAAAGTTTGCGATCGCGGAAGATGGCCGACCGACGCTGAGTGTTGAGTTGCGCGCTGCGGACGCCACGCCGCACCAGGTACGCGATGCGCTCGCCCGAGTGCTCCTCATCGCCGATGCACTGGTCAGCGAAACGGCGGAGTGGATCTGGATTGGCGGGAAGGTGCCGCCAGATCCCGGCGGTGAGCGACGGAATCGCCCGTTGCTCGCATACGCGGGAGATCTCGCCGAGCGACTCGAGGGGTAACGCATCGCGCTCGGATCACCCGAAGTGGCGCGGCTACACTGAGCAGATGCCAGAGCTCGATCGCCCCACACGTCCCGTCCCCGCCCCCCTTCCAGCCGTCTTGAGCGGCGAAAACGCCGATGTCTACTTCCTTCGCACCCAGCGGGTCTTGCGCAGTGACGGGCGAAATCCGATCGTCACCATGGAGGCCTTCTGTCGCAAGGAGGGGGCCACCCTCTGCGGCATCGATGAGGTGAAAGGCCTCCTCGCGGTCGCACTCCACGATGAGGTGGCGGCCGGCCGAGCGACCGTCTGGGGGCTGCGTGATGGCGACGTGATCGGCGCCAAAGAGGTGGTGCTGCGCATCCGCGCGCCGTACCTGAGCTTTGCCCACCTGGAGACCGCCTACCTTGGGGCAATGGCGCACGGCACTGGCTGGGCGACCGCCGCACGGGCCATCGTTGATACCGCGGCACCGACCAGAGTGATCGCATTCGGTGCACGGCACGTGCATCCGAACGTTGCGGATCGCCTCGATCACGCAGCGTTGATCGGCGGTGCGCAAGGTGCGTCCACCTCAGCGGCGAGTGCGCGTCACGGGATCGCTCCAGTCGGCACCATGCCGCATGCGCTCATCCTGATCTACGGTGACACCGTGGAGGCGGCACTTGCATTTGATCGTGCAATGGAGAGCGACGTGCCGCGAATCGTGCTTGTTGACACGTTCCGTGATGAAGCCGAAGAGTCAGCCCGTGTCGCCGCCGCGCTCGGTGAGCGACTCGGTGGCGTTCGACTCGACCGGGCGAGTGAGCTCGGTGGTGTGACACCAGAACTCGTTGCTGACGTGCGTGCCGCACTTGATAACGCGGGCGCTACCAGCGCGAAGATCGTGATCTCTGGCGGGCTCACGGTTGAGCGAATCAAACAGTTCAAGGCGGCAGGATCGGCAGTTGATACATACGCCGTCGGCAGCGCGATCTCAGGCGTACGGCCGATCGACTTCACGGCGGATCTCCACGAGATTGATGGCGCGCCGATTGGAAAGCGCGGCCGCGCCAGTGGTCTGACAGAGTCTCCGCGTTTGCGCGAAGTTGATCTCGCTGCGTGGCGCGAAGCAACGCTGAAAGGATAAGGAGTCGCTCAATATGTCACTCACGATCAGTAGTCCAGCAGCAGAGGCACGAGACCTCCTCACGCAGGCAGAGGCCGCAGCACGCGCGGCGGCGGTGAGTGGCGTCTCCTATTCCATCCGACTCGGGCTCACCGCAGGATCTACGTCGTTCACGGGGCGCGCCGATATTCGCTTCACGCTCTCGCAGTCAGCCGTGGGCCCGATCTTCCTCTGCTTCAGAGGCCGGACGATTCAGACCATGCGTCTCAATGGGAGTGACGTAGTTACACCAGCCTGGAACGGATATCGACTCATCCTTGATCAAGGACTCCTGAAGCGCGGGGCGGAGAATCGGCTTGAGATTGAATACGAAAACGTCTTTGACACGGGTGGTGACGGGGTCTTCCGTTTTGTAGATCCGGAAGACAACGCCGAATACATCTACACAAACTTTGAGCCGTATGAGGCGCACCGCATGGCACCGCTCTTCGATCAGCCGGACATCAAGGCAAGACTCACACTTGAAGTGCTTGCCCCATCCGACTGGGTGGTGATGGCGAATGGCGCCGAGCGCGCCACTGGACCCGTCGAGGCCGATGGGCGATCGTTACGCACCTTCACCGAGACGCCACCACTCTCCACCTACCTCTTTGCGATGACCGCGGGCGCTTTCGTCGGCGAGCGACGTAAACTGAGCCTCCCCGGTCGCGCGGAGGCCATCCCTGTGGGACTCTGGTCGCGGCGCTCCCTTGCAACACACCTTGAACACGGCCGCTTCCATGAGATGACGGAACAGGCGTTCCTCTATTTCGGCGCGCTCTTCGGCCGCGAGTACCCGTTCGACAAGCTGGATCACGTCTTCTGCCCAGAGTTCAATGTGGGGGCAATGGAGAATGTTGGGCTGATCACCTACACCGAGCGATACGTCTTCCGCAGCACTCCAACGGCGAGTGACGTGACCGATCTTGCAGAGGTGGTCTTCCACGAGATCGCGCACATGTGGTTCGGCAACCTGGTCACGATGCGATGGTGGGACGATCTCTGGCTCAATGAGTCGTTCGCGACCTACGTGTCGTACCT
>CAXRAV010000032.1:0-4324 GCA_964228585.1 Candidatus Limnocylindrus sp.
GCCGACCACTTCCACCTTCACCGCAACTTCTTCTGGCTTGCGGGCGTCAACAACGCCGAGCACCTGTGATGACGCGAAGAAGAGGCCAACAACCGCAACGAGCGGGATCACCGTCCAAATCACTTCAAGGACGAGGTTGCCATGTGTCTGCGCCGGAAGGCTCGTGTCCGTTGGCCTGCGGCGATATCGAATGACCGACCAGATGATCAGGCCCTCAACCAAGACGAATACGATCGCCGCCATCACAAAGACAAGCAGGTAGAGGTTCTCGATCAGGAGGCCCTCTTCCGTCACCGGGGAGAGCGGGAAGGCGGCTTGACAGCCGCCGAGCACGAGGGCCACGGCGATTAGGGCGATCAGCGCTGCAGGTTTACGCACCTAAAGATTGTACGCCTGCCCCTCAAAGTCGGCAGACACCCAACGAGCACGCTCGGAAATCCCTCTACCTCACTCCTCTGAGTGTTCGGGCTGGCGCACGACCGAGGCGATCCCAGAGAAGAAGAGCGGGATGGGCCCGACGATGATCCCAATCGCGCTGGCGTACAGCGCCGCCTGCAGTCCGTACTGCTCGGCAATGATCGAGCCCACCACGGCGCCGAGCGGCATGCCGATCAGCATCAGCCACTTCATGGAGGCGTTCATCCGCCCGAGCAACGCCTTGGGCGTGACCAGCTGCCGATACGTGACCTGATTTGTATGGAAGAGTGCGGCACCGAAGAAGGCGACAACTTGGAAGAGCACGGAGAAGAGTGCAAGTACGATAACGCCCATTGAGACATCGAGAAGCGCAAAACCGAGCGGCATCGAGGGCAAGAGAAATCCACCAAGAATGATGGAGCGCCCAACTCCAATTCGCTCAGCGATGCGACGCGCAGTGAGAGAGCCAATCAACAAACCGAGCACACCAGCGCCAAGGATGAGCCCCAGCAGCTCTGCCGGCAGGAGCAACTCACGACGTCCGTAGGCAATCAGAACCGCCCCATTTGCGATCGCCCCAAAGAAGTTGAAGAGCAGTGCGGCAAGCGCGTTGCCACGTAGATGCGGATGCGTCAGCACCCAGTGCAGACCTTGTCGGATTTCGTCTCGCAGTCGCGATGGGGCTGCCCCTTCGCTCACAACAGGCGGCACTTCAACATGCTTGATCTTTCGCAGCATGAGCGCGCTGATCAAGTAGCTGAGCGAGTCAAGGAAGATCGCGAGCGGGCCACCGAGCCTCCCAATGATCACGCCCGCGATCGGTGGCCCCGCAACGCTCGCCCCTGAGTCAATCACCATGATGCGACTGTTCGCCTCGGCAAGCCGGGGCCCACGCAACAGCGCTGGAAGATACGACTGGTTCGCCACGTCATAGATGAGCGTCCCGGCACCAATGATGAACAGCACTGCATAGAGCACCGGCATGGTGAGCGCGTCCATCACGAAGCTCAGCGGCACGATCAGCAGCGCAGCCGTGCGCAGCAGATCCATGAGCACCATCACGGGTCGGCGGGCGCGGCGATCAAGGAGTGCGCCAACTGGAAGGCTCAGCAGAACGAACGGCATCAAGAATGCCGCCTCGAGCAGCACAATCGAACCATTGCTCGCCTGAATCACGTCGACCGCGATCAACGGAAAGGCAATGTGTGAAACCTGCGACCCAAGGATGCTTACCGCCTGTGCCCCGAAGAGCAGGCGCACATCTGCGTCACGAAAAGGATCGTCCGCCGCAAGTCGAAGCCGTGAGAGAAGTCTGCTCATTTGAAGCGCTCGTGCGTGGCTGCTAGCTCGGGTTGCCGAATCGATTTGGCCCTTCATCCCCTCGTTTCGCCATCAGGTAAATCCAGTAAATCGCAAGTGCAACAAATAGCACGACACCGATGAGCACACCAATGCTCCCTCCAGTTGCAGCATCAGAGACGCCACTGATTGCACCAGAGAGACCGACAGCGAATGAGACTACGACCACGAGGAACAAAATCACCTCGATGGCGATCAGGGCGATGATCAGCTTTCCGCTTCGATTTGTGTCATGGAGTCGGCGCACTGCGACTGCAATGTTGGGCACGAAATTGGCAATACTGAACGCCGACGCAAGTGTGGCATCGATTGCACTGAGCGCCGCACCTGCGATGATCGTGAAGAGAAAGAAGTACCAGTACTCGGCACGACTCGCACGGCCGCTGAATGTGGCGTACTTGGAATAGACGGTCTTGACCGCAGTAAAGATGTCCACAGAGGCACCCCCATCAAGTGGCGCGCAACCTGCGCGCCGCAAGAGGATCATAGTACGCAGTGCAACCAATCCGTTAAGATGTCGCCATGCCAGCGATCACGGTTCCAGACATCACGCTCCTTCCGCGAGCGAGCGTCGCCGACTTGCTCACCACGCATCCGCGGCCGGTGATCTCCCTGACGACTGCGCCGAGCGGATTCGAAGGCGAGGGATTCCCCGTACGCCGCGCGTTCATGGGGGCGCCACTGAACATGATCGATCCGTTCATCATGCTCGACCAGCTCGGCGAAGTGGAGTACGCGCCCGGCGAGCCAAAAGGGACGCCGTGGCATCCGCACCGCGGTTTTGAGACGGTGACCTACATCATTGACGGCATCTTCGATCACCGTGACAGCAACGGCGGCGGTGGTCGCATTACCAACGGCGACACGCAGTGGATGACGGCTGGTGGCGGCATCCTCCACATCGAAACGCCTCCAGAGTCCCTTGTGATGAGCGGCGGGCTCTTCCACGGATTTCAGCTCTGGGTGAACCTCCCGCGCGCGAAGAAGTGGTCACCCCCCGCGTATCAAGACATTCGATCCAACGAGGTGAAGCTGCTCGCCTCCACCGATGGTGGCGCACTGTTGCGCATCATTGCGGGCGACGTGGCTGGCGCAACGGGACCCGGCTCCACGCAGACACCGATCGCGCTCGTGCACGCCACGATTCAACCTGGCGCAGAGCTCGACCTTCCGTGGCGACCCAACTTCAACGCACTTGTGTACGCCCTCTCTGGGCGCGGAACTGTTGGTGCAGAGGCTGTTGCGATTGAGTCCGGACAGCTCGCGGTCTACGGCGCAGGTGATCGCATCATCATGAAAGCGGCGCAACGACAAGATGCACGCACCCCAGCGCTGGACGTGCTGATCTTGGGTGGCGAGCCGATTCGCGAACCGATCGCCTGGCTCGGGCCATTCGTGATGAACACACGTGATGAAGTGGTTCAGGCGTTTGAGGACTACAAGGCAGGAAAGCTCGGGGTGATCCCTGCCGCGCACACCAGCCCACACAACACTCCAACGAGCGTCATCGAGTCCGAATAGTCACGCCGAGGTAAATCTCCGTGGAGCTCTTCCTCCTCGGCGCAGCGCTCGCCTTCTCCATCAACATCGAACTCGGCGTCGTCAACGTCATGATCGTTCGTACGGCAATTGACCGCGGCGCGTGGCCGGCCTTCTTGATTGGGCTCGGCTCATGCATTGGTGATCTGATCTGGGCATGCGCCGGCGCACTTGGAGTCAGCGTGCTGCTCTCGTGGGAGCCAGCTGCGTGGATCCTCTGGCTCGGTGGGAGCGGAATCCTCTGTTGGTTCGCCGCCGCTGCACTTCTCGACGCGGTGCGTGGCGGCAGCATTGATGAATCTTCACCACTTCGTCGTGCCAACGGAATCCGCGCAGTTGCGCTCGGTCTTGGCATTGCGATGGGATCGCCCACGCTCATCCTCTGGACCGCAACGGTAGGGGGCAGCATCATTGCGGCGCAGGCCGCGGACCTTGGCGGATTTGTTCCGTTCATCTCAGGATTCGGTGCCGCAGCGGTTGCACATGCGGCAGTCCTCTCCGGTGTGGTGGGGGCAACGCGGCGTTTCACGGGCCCACGGACGATTCGCGCCGTCTCACTAATCTCGGCGCTCATGTTCGCCGCGTTCGCGGTCGGGATCTTTGTGGACGGCGCGCGGCGGCTCCTCCTCCCGCTGCTCGGCTAACTCCTACTCCTCCGCTAACTACCCCTCTTCGGCTACCGAGCCAGAGACTGGCTCTGGTATCGTGTTCCCATGACCAGCTCGCAGCTCCGCGCACTTGAGGGTGAACCGTCGATCTGTTGACGCTCACATGGCGCCAACGCTGATTGAAGACCAACCCCATCGATGAGTAAGGAGAACAAAATGAGCAAGGTACCTTTCGATCCAACACCAAAGTTCCAGGAGTACGCCACACCGAGCGCACTCGTCTCCACTGAGTGGCTCGCCGCCAACCTGAACACACCAGGGCTGGTTGTGGTGGAGTCCGATGAAGACACGCTCCTCTATGAGACTGGCCACATTCCAGGGAGCGTCAAGGTGGACTGGCA
>CAXRAV010000033.1:0-5716 GCA_964228585.1 Candidatus Limnocylindrus sp.
CTCCAGGGCCTCGCTGAGCAGCGAGGAGGGCGTTGGAGGGTCTGTGAAGGGGCGGTGCTACGCTCTCGCGCATGAGTAAGGGAGTGACGAAGAACTTGGTCATCGTGGAGTCGCCCGCTAAGGCGGCCACGATAGAGCGCTACCTCGGCCCTGACTACACGGTGCTCGCCTCCTATGGGCACGTTCGTGATCTCCCCCAGAAGGCGCGCCGCGCGGCAAAGGGGAGTGTGGCGGCGAAGCGTCCGCGACGGACGAAGGGTGATCCCCCCGCACCGAAGGCGGCGAAGGGGCTCGGTAGCCTGGCGGTAGATGTGGAGAACGGCTTCACCCCGCACTACGAGATCATCGAGGAGAAGGAGGGGCGCCTGGCCGACATTCGCCGCGCGGCGAAGGGCGCGGAGTCCGTCTGGCTCGCTACCGACCTTGACCGAGAAGGGGAGGCGATCGCCTGGCACGTAGCCGAAGCGCTTGAGATCCCCGAGGGGGATCGGCGCCGGGTCACCTTCAGTGAGATCACCAAGGGGGCCATCCTTGAGGCCTTCAGTCATCCTCGTGCAATCAACCTTGACCTAGTGAATGCGCAGCAGGCTCGACGCATTCTGGACCGTCTCGTCGGATACAAGCTCTCCCCCCTCCTCTCACGTCTGGTCGCTCCACGATCTTCGGCAGGGCGCGTGCAGTCCGTTGCCCTTCGACTCGTCGTTGAACGTGAACGTGCGATTCGGGCATTCATCCCGCGCCACTACAGCACGGTTGAACTTGGCATTCGCCCCGCCGTTGACCCCGAGCTCCTGATCCCAGCGAGTCTCGTTGGGCCCAAAGGCGAGACCCTTGAAGTTGAGCCAGAAGTTGCCGAGGCTGCAGTTGCACGGATCAGGAACGGAAGTGCCACCGTCACTGAGCGCAGCGAGAGCACGCGGAAGCAGCGACCAGTACCGCCGTTCACCACATCTACGCTGCAGCAGGAGGCTGGTCGAAAGCACGGCTACCGGTCACGCGTCACGATGCAGCTCGCGCAGAAGCTTTACGAAGGCGTAGACATCGGTGGTGAGCGCACCGGTCTGATCACGTACATGCGCACAGACTCTCCCACGCTGAGTCAGCAAGCGATCAGCGAAGCGGCAGAAGTCATTCGCGGACGCTTCGGGGCGGAAATGGTTGTAGAAGGCGGCCGCCAATACGCGTCCAAGTCAAAGAGCGCGCAAGAGGCACATGAGGCGATTCGTCCCACGAGTTTTCACCGTACACCAGAAGAGGTTGCCTCCTACCTCGACGACCGTGAGTTGAAGGTCTATACGTTGATCTGGCGCCGCGCTATCGCATCGCAAATGCCTGACAAACTTTCTGCAACCACCACACTCTTCTGGAGTGCTGGAGAGGATCGACTCAAGACAAACGCGACGCGCACCCTCGAACCCGGATTCACCGCCGTCTACCTAGAAGGGAAAGACGACGAAGATGAAGACGCCGAGGCGCAACTCCCCGATCTCCCTGAAGGCTCGCAGGGGACGGTGGCAACAGTGGAGGCGGTGGCGCATCAGACGAAGCCAGAGCCGCGTTTCACCGAGCCAACCCTGGTCAAGGAACTTGAGAAGCATGGGATTGGTCGTCCCTCGACATACGCGGCGATCATTGAGCGCATTCAAGAGCGAGAGTACGTGGATCGAGACCGCGATAATCGTCTTCGGGCCACACGACTCGGCGAGACGGTGTGCGATCTTCTGACCACTCACTTCACGGCATTTGTTGACCTTGGCTTCACGGCCGGGATGGAAGAGGAGCTCGACGCAGTCGCGGAAGGGCGTGCGGACTGGCGTGAGGTGCTTGGCAGGTTCTGGGCAACCTTTGAGCCGCTCGTCACTGAGAAGGCGTCAAGTATCGGGGCGGGTGACTACCGAAGCCGACCGAGCGAAGAGAAGTGCTCTGAAGGCCACCCAATGGAAGAACGCCTCGGACGATTCGGGTGGTATCTCGCGTGCAGCCTCTACCCAGAGCACTCTGAGAGAAAATCGCTCTCCAAAGTGATTGGTGATGACACGCCGGGCGGCGACGTTCCTACTCTCGAAGGGGCGGGGCTGCCGTGCCCGCAGTGCGGCGCCGAACACGGCGGGAAGATGGCGCAGCGACGGAGTCGTTTCGGCTATTTCCTAGGATGTGATCGCTACCCCGAGTGCCGGTTCATTCCGAAGCCAGAGGTCCCTGAGGAGTTCCGTCTCGCCTTTGAAGCCGCATGCCCCGCCTGTGGCGACGAGCATCAAGGAAAGCTGCGCCCACGACGAAACACCAAGCGGAACACGTATTTCTTTTCGTGTGATCGTTACCCCGAGTGCAAGACGATCCGACCGCGCCCAACGGGCGCGGTGCACGGCGGCTGCGGGGCGGTCATAGGCAAAGACGATGAAGGGGGAATCTGCACGCGATGTGGTGCGCGCGTTGATCTCCCAGAAGGCGAGCTGGTCGGGCTCGTGATCACGGGAGGCACACCTGATCCGCTTGCATTCGCGCCGAAGCGTGGCCGCCGCGCCACTGTGGGTGGCGCGAAGGCTGAGGGGAACAAGGCGAAGGTTGCCTCTCGTGCCCGAACGACCAAATCAAAAGGGAAGCCGAAACGAGTGCCCGTTGGAGTTGCGGTTGCAGATGCTGCTGCGGAGAGCGCAGGCGGCACCCCTGCTCCTGAGGACGAGGCGACCTGATGAGTGGGGGCCGGAGAGCGGCTCCAGTGACGCGTCGCGGAGCGACCGCATCGGACCCACGCGTCGCACCTTTCATGCAGCACCTTGCCGCTCGCACGCTCTCTGCCGCGACGACTCGTTCGTACCGTACGGTCGTGGAACAATTTCTTGACTGGGTAGATGGGGAGGGGATTGATTGGCGCCAACCTGAACGTGCCGATCTACGTCGCTATGTGGCTCGACTTGGTGATGGGGCGCAGCGTTCAACGGTGCAGCAGCGACTGGCGGCGCTCGGAACGTTCTATCGGTTCTGGGTGCGCCAGGGGAGCGTGCCGAAGGATCCACTGCACGCGCTGGCACGTCCGCAACGCGAGCGACGACTCCCTGACGTCTTGAGTGCGGAGCAGGTGTCACGCCTCATTGACACAGCCGCAGCTGGTGAGCCAGTGGCATATGCACTGCGAGATACCGCACTGATAGAGCTCCTGTATGGCGCGGGGCTTCGAATTGCGGAAGTCGTCTCGATTGAGATGAGAGATCTTGATCTCGCGCGCGGCGAGGTGCGCGTCACAGGGAAGGGCGAGAAGGAGCGGGTTGCGCTCTTTGGCGCGCCATGCGTGGACGCACTTCAGCGCTACCTTGCCGACGGTCGACCCCAGTTGATGGCCTCGTCTGATGGGACGGTGGCTGCGCTATTCCTCAATCGGAACGGTGCACCACTTGGCGAACGCGGCGCACGCGCGCGACTCGACGCGACGGCGAAGCGCGCTGGTCTCCCCGCCGGCTTCCATCCACACACGTTGCGCCACTCCTTTGCAACACACCTTCTGGATGGCGGCGCGGACCTACGCGTCGTTCAAGAACTTCTCGGCCATGAGAGTCTCGGGACGACGCAGGTGTATACCCATGTCTCTACAACGCGGTTGCGTGGCCTCTATGCGTCGGCTCACCCGCGTGCGCGCCGAGGGGGTGGTCGATGACGAGTCAGGCCGTCCGCAACAGTGCCCTCCTCTCCGTTGCCGCCTTCGCATCACGTCTGCTGGGCTGGGTGCGGCTGATCGTCCTCCTTGGTGCGTTCGGTGCTGACGGACGACTTGACCCGTACCTCGCAGCCTTCAAGGTGCCGGACATTATTTATCAGTTGATTGCGGCGGGTCCGCTCTCTAGCGTTCTCGTCCCACTTGTCGTGCGCCTCCGGACGGAGGGTGATCTGGAGCGAGCGCACAGGATCATCAGCGCCGTCTTTCTCATCTTCGGACTTCTCGCGCTTGTCGTTGCACTCTTCGCCATTACGCTCGCCTCCGGGCTGGCTCAGGCGCTGGCTCCAGGGATTGGCGTTGCTGGGCAGGAGGAGGTGGCGCATCTGAGCCGAATACTGGCCCCCTCTTCGGTTGGCCTCGGGATCGTCGCTGTTGCGAGCGTCTGGAGTGCGACAAGTGAGCGTTTCGTCGCCTCCTCCATTGGGCCGCTGGTGTACAACCTCTCGGTCATCCTCTTCACACTCTTCGGCGCATCTACCTTTGGGACGACTGCGCCAGCGGTTGGCACGGTGGTTGGTGCCGCTCTCTTCGCAGCAATCGCACTGATTGACGCCCGAGCGGGCGGACTTCGGCTGGTGCGGCCGTCGTTTGGCGATCCGCTCCTCTTGCGCGCAATCCGCTCACTTGCGCCACGCATCGGTGGACTCTTGGCTATCCAGGTGGTGCTGACAGCACTTATCGCCGCCGCGAGCACGCTCGGTGCAGGAAGCATCACTGCATGGTCGTATGCGCTCTCGTTGGTTCAGTTGCCACTCGCCATGGTGGCCGGCTCGATTGGCACCGCACTCCTCCCGGTTGCCGCGCGCGTGTTGCACACAGAAGGTCGTGCGGGGCTTGCGCGGGTCTCACGTACCACGCTCGGTGCGGCACTCTGGATGCTCACCCCCGTCGCGCTCCTCGGCGCGCTCCTCGCCGTGAATCCAGCACAGCTCGTTTTAGGTATCGATCCTGCAAGCGCGGTCGGTACACTTCTCGCCGCAGGTCTCAGCCTGTTGCTCCTAAGCCTCCCGATTCAGGGGATCACCAGTGTGACGACGCGCCTCTGCTACGGCACAGGGGACACGGCAGGTCCGGTGCTCTGCAGTCTGATCGGCGCGGCAACGATGGCGCTCGGCGTCGCTCCGCTGATTAGCCTCTTCGGATTTGCGGGGCTCGCCATGGCGGTGCTGATCGGCGAACTCTTGGAGTCGCTGCTCCTTCTGCTGAGACTTCGCGCGCATCTGGGAGGCAGGCTCTTCCGAGATCTCGCGAACCCGATTGGTGCGGTGACACTCGTCGCACTCGCATCACTCGCGATTGCGGCAACACTCGCGACCGCACTCGGCGCGCTCCTAACGAGGGAGACACTCACCTTGCGCGCGCTTTCGGACGGCCTTGCTGCCTCACTAGGTCTGCTCGCATATCTCGGCATGAGCAGGCGGTTGGAGCTAGCGGCGGCGACCGCCCCTCTTGATGCGCTGCGTCACGCCGCCTCTGCGTTCCGCGCGCGCGTGGGGATCCGCCCGTGACGCACGTCAGCACCGCAGGTATTGAGCGCGCACCGGCAACGATCTTCGAGGATCCTGTGTTGCGTACCGAGTGGGATGAGCGTGCGGTGGCGGCGCCGGGTGGTGATATGCATCAGGGGAGTGCATTTGCTGCAGATCGCGTGCGACGCGGAATACGTGTGGTGCCGCTCTATGTGGACGGAGCGCCGCTGCTCGTGACGGTGCGGAAGCTTCCGATCCTTGGGCTCGGGATCGCGAGCATCTCGCGAGGCCCGGCAGTCACTGCGGACGCAGCCCCAGAGGAGCTCGTACAGATTCCTGAACTGCTCCGGCGCGTGGCTCACTGGCTGCGTCGCGAGGAGGGGGTGGTGGAGCTACGCGTCGATCCCTGGGCCCAGGAGAGCGCGTCACTGAGCGATGCATGGAGCGCCGCGGGATTCTCCCCGTGCGAAGAGAGTTTCTTCAGTCGTCATTCAATGTGGATTCGCGCTACTGCAACGCGCGGACAGAGTGAGCA
>CAXRAV010000034.1:0-2938 GCA_964228585.1 Candidatus Limnocylindrus sp.
CGCTTCGCGGGTCGTGGAAGCGTCATTAAGCGAAGCTGCAACAGTGGTGAGTGACACATAACCACTGATCAAGCCCAATCTAGGGGCATGTGACTCGGTTGAGGGTCGATCCGGCCTGTGGGAGCGCCTCAACTCAGACTAAACCGCAGGACACGCTCGTAGTGGTCTCTTGGCAGGCTTTTCGGACGAGGAGTTCGACTCTCCTCCATCTCCACCAATCGGACATACCGCGCCGATGGCGCGCGCCGCGCTACTTTGCTGCCTTCTTAAGCTCCGCAAGCCGTGCTTTCGCCAAGGCTTGAATCAGCGCGGTGTCGACATCCCAATCACTCGGCAGTGCAATCGTGTGTTTCAACACACGGTAGTCGCGCAGTTTTGGTCGGAACTCCTCAATGGTGTTCTTGCTGAACGGGTTGATCATGATGTAACTCTTCGTCGCAGATGCGCCGAGAATGTAATCGGTCCCCTTCCGAAGCATCGGTTGATTCCACGAGATTACAAGTTCTAGCGTTGGGTATTTTGCCTTGACCGCCTTGAAGATGGCGCGGATCGTACGTGCCTGCTCCTTGGTGATGCTCTTGTACCACTCCGCAGGCGTTGCGTGTCGACGAGCGCTGAGTGATCCGCGCGTGTACATCACCAGCGCATTGGCGTGCGTCTTTGAGAATCCGTAGTTCTCCTGCAGGTACGCCATCTGCTCTGGATACTTCTTGCCCGCTACGCGCGACATCACCTTGTGCCAGTGCGACATCGGTTCGCCGTAGCGCTTCTCAATCGCTGGAAAGTGTGACTCGCGGGTTGCACCGGCCTTTGGCATTGCGTGGCGATCGTGCTGCGCGCCTTAGGCTGGAATCACGACCACTCGGCGTTCTGGCTCTTCGCCCGCCGACTCGGTTGCGATCCCAGGTGCCCCTTGGAGTTCCATGTGCACCCAACGTCGCTCAAGCGCGGTCATTGGCTCAAGCTGAACGGCGCGACCGGTTTCTCGAACTCGCTCGCCCGCCTTGCGCGCAAGTGCACGGAGCTGCGCTTCGCGTCGACCGCGATACTCTTCAATGTCTACGGTGACGCGCGCCCATTCGCCGAGCTTGCGGCTCAGCATCAGGTTGACAAGGTGCTGGATCGCCTGAAGACGCTCGCCGCGTCGGCCAATCAAGCTGCCGAGTTCTTCTGCAGCCTCTGGTGACGTTCCCGCCACATTCAGCACGGTCTCGGAGCCTTCGCCGCTCAGGCGAATCTCTGCCTCAAAGTCGAGGTGCTTGATCAGCGTCTCAAGGATCTCCTTGCAGCCGGCAATCATCTCTGGCGTGGTCTCGCTGCGTTCGCGGCGCTCGCGTGGCTCTCGTGTCTCGCCCGCTTCCCGCGGCGCTCGGGCTGGCCGATCAGATCGTTCAGGACGCGGTGCTCGCGCGGGTCGCTCCGCACGTGCCGCTGGTGCACGCTCTGGTCGAGCGCCGCGTGCTGGTCGCCGCTCGGATTCGCGTGGTGCTGCAGCGCGTGGTGCGGGTTCGGTTGCACGCTTTGGCGTGCTGCCCGCGATTGCGCTTGCTGGCGCTGCAACGATCCGCGCCGGCTCAGCACCCATGCCGAGAACGCCCTTGGAGCCTGGCGCAATGATTTCAAAGTCGAGGTCAGCGAGTCCAACCTTGAAGGATTCGCATGCGATCTTAAGCGCCTCTTCAACGCTCTTACCGGTGAACTCCTGGTATGCGCTTTCGCTCGCCATTATCTGCCCCCTCGGCGACCGTGTCGGTCGCGCTTTTTGGCCGAACGGATCGTGGCGGCCGCAGATGCGGCGCGGTCAAGATCCGTGCGGGATTGTGGTGCCCCTTCAACCACGTCGTCGGCCGGAGCGCTCTCCGGCATCGCAACGGGGAATCGCGGTGCATGGTTCACGGCGAAGGCTGGAGTCCACCCAAAGAGTGGGAAGAGTCCGCCGTAGCCGAGGATCAAATACTGCTGCGCCAACGAGAAGATCGTGGACGCAATCCAGTAGATAAAGAGTCCCGCCGGCAAGATGCCGCCGTACAGGATCGAGATGAGCGGCAGGATCACCAGTGTCTGGCTCTGCATCGCAGCAGCTGGATCGTCCTTTGCCGGCTTTCCCGATGGAAGCGTCATGCGTGTCTGAAGCACTTGCAGCAGCGCGCTTACGAGCGCGAGCGGAGAGATGCCAACGCCGATCAAGTTGACTGGCGCCCACGGTTGCGACGCATTCAGGCCACCGAGCCACGGGACCACTGCCTCGATGCAAGGTTTCATGTTGTCGTACGCGGCAGTGCCGAGGCCGTTTACGCAATCGATGGTGAGGACCTGCGTGCCGAACACGGTCAGCATCCCGGTTGGATCAGGGTTCGTGAGCCCGTTGGAGATTACGGTGTACATCGGGATCAACACAATGAACTGAAGAAGTGTTGGTAGGCAACCACTTAGCGGATTGATCCCTCGCGTTTTGTAAAGCTCAGCTTGCGCTTGCTGGATCTTCATGCGATCACCCTTGTAGCGGCGCTTAATCTCCTCCACCTCTGGTGCGAGCAACTGTGTGCGCTTTTGTGAAACAAGTTGTCGTCGATACGGTGAGATCAACACGATGCGGATCACAATGGTGAGTAAGAGGATCGAAATACCAATGTCGCCCGTGAGGTTATCCAGTGCGACAAGGCCAATGACGAGTGCTTGAAACACCGGAGTGAAAAGCCATGCGAGAAGGCTGAATGGGTCGGCCCCTGGGGACGCGGGCACAAGGGGTGGGTGTGGAGTTGGAGCAACGCTCGCACTCGGCACGCCCTGGCCGGCGCAGGCAGAAGCAACAAACCCAATCAGTGCGAGTAGGATCACAAGACCCACATACCTTCGAACGAAAGCAAGCCGCATTGAGTTCATCGGACCGGATCCCATCCGCCGGCGTTGAGTGGTGAGCAGCGCGCGATGCGGCGTG
>CAXRAV010000035.1:0-5394 GCA_964228585.1 Candidatus Limnocylindrus sp.
CTGATGCCTTCCAAGCGCCCCGCAAAGCCGCTCAAGAAGAAGATCACCCTGACCCGGGCGACACGCGCACGTGCCTCGCAGACGCGCAGCGCCCTCGCGCCAGAACTTACGCGGAAGCTTGCGCACGCCGCGGAGGCGGCAGGCTCCGAGCGACTCACGGCGGTTGAGCACGCCGCGGATCGCCTCGGTAGCTATCTTCGCGAACATCGCAACACGCTCAAGGTGGTTGCTCCGCTGCTTCTGGCGGGGAGTGCAAAGGCGCCGCAGTTGATCCTGGAGAGCGACCTCTCGTTCCGCGTACGCTCAACTGACGCGCGCAAGCGCAGCAGCCTCGATCGCGCATCCACCGCAGAGGTGGTGGAGCTCTGGGCGCCTGCAGATCTCTACGACCGAATTGAGGCTGCGTTGCGCACCAAGGCGGGCCTAGCCGTGCGTCCCACGGGGGCGATCGTTGCCGGACTCGGCGCCGCGGGTGATCACGGCGCAAAGGTCTAACGCGAGATGGGCGCAGCGCCCGTCCGCGCCCAACTGCTTGCCGTTGGTGAGCTTGCGCCAGGACGCAGTGCACTCCTCCTTCGACTCCCTGAGCTGATCGCGTCGCTCCGCGCGGGGCACGCACTCCACCTCCTCCACGCTGAAGCGGGCGGATACCGTCTTCGCCGCGTTGCACCAGTGACGCAGATCGACCTCATCGCTGGGAGTGTCCAGGTTGCGCTGCAACCGCGCGCCGATGGGGGTCGCGACTCACTCGCGGAGCTCGTGCCTGGCGCGCAGCTCTCCGTCGTCGGACCGATCGGACAGCCCATTGAGATAGATCCGGACGCGCTTCAACTCTTGATCGTCACTGATGTTGAGGGTTTCCCGTGGGTTCGACTCCTCGCCACCTCACTTGCCGCTGCAGGGCGATCCGTGACGATGCTGTTCGAAGCGAACACCGCCGCTGAGATCCCTCCCGCCTCGCTGCTCCCTGAATCGGTCGAGATCCACGTTGCGACAGAGGACGGAAGCCTTGGCCATCACGGGAGTGCTGCAGATCTCGTTGCAACGTATGCAGCATGGGCGGACCAGGTGGTTGCTGCAGGATCCAACGAGGTGCTTCGTGCAACCACAATGGTGCTGCGCACAGCGGGAGTCAGTGATCGCACGAGCGCGCGCGTCTCTCGTCCACGTGGCGAGGCAGGCGCGAAGCAGTTGCAGTTGATCGTGGCGCACGAGATCGGTTGCGGGAGCGGGGTCTGCGGCGGGTGTACGTACCAGAGCGCTGCAGGGAGCGTGCGCCTCTGCAAAGAGGGCCCGGCGGTCACGCCGTCAGGCAGCACCGGGCGAATTCGGGGTGCGCGCTGATGGAGGCGCGAGTCGGCGCGGTGAGCGTTCGGACGGATCTTGTGCTCAGTAGCACTCACCCGTTGCGACTTGAACGGCCAATTGTGATCGCGAGTGGACCACTCGGATTTGGCGCAGAGGCGAGCGAACTGCTTGACCTGCGAGATGTGGGTCTCTTTGTCACGCGCGGCGTCTCGCTCGCCCCGCGGAGCGGTCCAAGCCTCCCACGAGTGGTGGAGGTTCCTGGTGGACTATTGCACGCCATCGGTCGAGAGAATCCTGGCGTTGATGAGGTGATCGATCGACACGCCTCCGCGTGGCGTGCCGCTCCTTGCGCTGTGGCCGTTTCGCTCGTTGCCACGGATCAGAAGTCCCTGGCGCTGCTAATTGCGCGGATTGAGTCACGCGCCGACCAGGTACGTATTGACGCATACGAACTCGATCTGACGTCGCCGAGCGATGCACTCAAGGGAGCACGATGGGAGAGCGCGTTTGATGAGTCCGTCCAACTTATTGAGGCTGCAAGAGAGAGCACAGAGCTCCCGATCATCGTGAAGATTTCACCCGATGCAGCATCGTTGCGCGCGCTCGCTGAGGTGGCGGCAGATGCGGGCGTTACGGCACTTTCGGTCAGTGGATCGCCGATCGGATACCTACCAAATCGGGGTCGCACGCGAGGGGCGCTCGCTGAAGGTGTGGGTGAACTCTCCGGTCCACTCATCCGACCACGTGCGCTCGCTGCGGTCACTGCTGTCCATGGAGTTCTTCCAATCATTGGCGGTGGTGGCATCGGCTCTCCCGCTGATGCGCTTGACGCCTTCGCCGCAGGGGCGGCGGCGGTCAGTCTCGGGAGTGCGCTGTGGGCTGATCCTGGTTTGCCGCGCGCGGTGCTCGAGTCGGCACGTCGTGCCGCCGCTGCACGTGGGTTTGCGAGCATCTCGGATCTCGCTGGGCTCGCACTCAGCGGCGCGAACGAGCGCGGCAGAGAGTAGGCTGCGAACCATGGGCGAGCCACTCCTTCCACTTCGCGAGCCGTTGAGGCCACCTGCCGAATATCCGCAGTCGCGCGTTGCCTCGCATGATGAGGCGCTGAGCGCCCGACGTGTTGAAGGACTCTTTCTTGCGACAGGTGCACTGCAGCGTGGGCACTTCCTCCTCAAGAGTGGCCGCCATGGAGATCGTTACCTTGAGAAGTGGGCGCTCCTGCAGCATCCTGATGCCGCTGCGGAAGTGTGCGCGCTACTCGCCGAGCGAGCGCTCGTCGTGGCACAGGCTGCCGCCGTTGAAATTGACCTGGTGGCTGGACCAACCACGGGCGGCGTCCTACTTGCGTATGAGATCGGTCGACTCCTTGGCGTGCGCGGCATCTTTGCCGAAGAGGTGGCAGGTGACGCAGGCGCTGTGCGGAGAGAGTTCCGTCGCGGATTTCAGATTCCACCGCGTGCGCGAGTCCTGCTGGTCGATGACATCCTGACCACTGGCGGATCGCTCCAGGCGCTCCTGCCGCCACTCCTCGCCGCTGGCGCACATCCGATCGCCGCGGCGGTGGTAGCAAGCCGCTCACCAGATCTGCGAAGGATTGAGATCCCTGGTCGCGAGAGCATTCCTCTGATCGCAGCGCTCACCCTTGACCTCCCAACGTACGAGGCGAGCGAGTGCCCACTCTGTGCGGCCGGCGAGCCGATCGGTGCGCCGGGGAGTAGCGGCCGCTAGTCGGCGTCAATCTCCAGAATTGCGGCGTCAAGCTCCGCATCACCAATCACCCCTTCGAACGAGTGGATGATCACACCGTTTGTATCCACGGTGTAGATCCACGGCTCCACGGGAAGTCGCCATGCCGTCGCAACGTCGTTCGGCTGCAGTCGTCCGCTTGCGTCCAAGGTAGGGATGACGCGGCTTCCGTTCCACTCCATCAGATATGGCTCGACGTGAAGGATCAGCGCACCTGGGTGCCGCGCCGCGGCCTTCTTCACCACGGAGATCGTTGGCCCACAGGCCTGCGAGACACAGAAGGCGGGCGAGGCGAAGACGATGACAAACGGTGTTCCCGCAGCGATCAGATCGGCTGCTGAATACTTATAAAGTCGCGGGAGCGGATCAGGGTCGGTGCTGATCCCTGCAAGGCCGTGTTCACTCGTCTTCTGGATCGGCGTTGCGATCGTCGGCGCGGATGCGCCTGGGCGAAGGGCAGTTCCGACGCTAGCGATCCGCGTCGTGAATCGGATGGAGAGGGGAGTGCCGTCCGCATCTGCGCCAACGATTGAGAGCCCAATCTCCTGCGCTCCTGAAGGAAAATCTGCAGTGCCAATGAAGAAGCCGCGTACCTCGTTGATTGACCATACGAATGGGAGTTCAGCGGCGGGTGCGAGCGGCACGCAGCCGTCTCTGGTGATGTCGAATGCTTGCACCTTGATTGACCACGCGGGTCCGCCGAGCGGGAAGCCTTCCGCATCAACGAGCCCGAGAAGGAGTCGATTCTCTCCCACGGCGAGGTCGCTGTTTGCAAGAAGCGGGATCGGCCCAGAGCTCACCGTCTTTCCTGCGAGTGGCCACTCGCCAACGCAACCGCGGCGCGTCAGATCAGACGCTGAAGATGACGGCGTGCTGGGCGCGCCCGCACATCCGGAGAGGAGCGCGATGAAGAGGAGTGCGTGGAGAGATCTCACCACTTCACTCTACCGCAGGCTTTTGAGATGCCGCGTATCATTGAGGAATGCAGGGCTTCCGACGCTCGCTCGCCACGCTCCTCGGCGCAACGATCGGACTCGTCGTGATTGGGGTGATTGTCCGCGCCACCGACTCAGGCATGGGCTGCCCAGACTGGCCCCTCTGCTACGGGCAGATCATCCCCCCACTTGATGATTACAAGGCGTGGCTGGAGTGGATCCATCGCGCCGCCGCAGCGTTCATTGGACTGATCACACTGATCGTGGTTGCGCTGGCCCTCCGCTCACTGAAGGGGAGGCGTTCGCTCCAAGGTGCCTCGCTGGCGCTGCTGGCACTCGTCGTCTTCCAAGCATGGCTCGGTCGGCAGACCGTCCTTGAGTTCAACTCAGGCCAATCGGTCACGGCGCATCTTGCCACTGCGATGGCGTTTGTTGGACTGCAAGTCTGGGTCCTCGCCCGCAGTGGTTACCCTGAGCGTCTGAACGGCATCCTAGAGGCACGGGGTGCCGTCATTGCACCCATCATCGCCGCAGGCTCGATCTATGCGCTGCTGATGTTCGGCTCGAACGTCACAGGTACGGACACTGGGCTCCTCTACCCCGACTGGCCACTGATGGGTGGGACCGTCTTCCCTCCGGTGACGGAGCTCTCCACGCCACACATCGTCCACCGCTATGCCACGGGGATCGTCGGTCTGATCTTGATTTCGGCGCTCTGGATCGTACGCCGCGAGCCTGGGAGTCCACGTCAGACTGCCCGCCTCCTCACCGCAGCGATCGGACTCTTCCTCGTTCAGTGTCTGATCGGCGCGCTGCAGATCTTCACCAAACTCGCCCCATGGACACAGACGCTCCACGTAGCTCTTGCCACCCTGATCTGGATCCTTGTTGTGGGTGCGGCGGCGATCGCGCTCCTCGAAGCGCGCCGTGCGAACACCGGGTCTGGCGATAGTGAGCGGCAATCCACGCGTAGTGGCACGACGCGGAGCACGGTGAGCGCATACATCGCGCTGACGAAGCCGCGCATCGTTGAGCTGCTGTTGATCACCACCGTCCCTGCAATGTTCCTTGCGGCGCAAGGGGTGCCGCCGCTCACTCTGATTCTCTGCACGCTGATCGGCGGAACGCTGAGTGCTGCGAGTGCCAATGTCTTCAACTGCATCGTGGATGCAGATATCGATCAGCAGATGACTCGGACGGCGGGGCGTCCGCTCGCCACGGGTGAGATCAGCACGGGTGCCGCGTTGCGCTTTGCGTCGGTACTCGGCGCGGCGAGCTTCCTCTTCCTCGCAGCAACGACCACGCTGATGGCGGCATTCATCTCGCTTCTGGCAATCGGGTTCTACGTGCTGATCTACACACTGATCCTCAAGCGCTCCACACCACAAAACATTGTCATTGGCGG
>CAXRAV010000036.1:0-2689 GCA_964228585.1 Candidatus Limnocylindrus sp.
GAGCCTGCACGCATCGTGGCGAGCATTGCGTCGGTAACGAGGATTGGCGCCTTACGACCAGGGATTAGCGCCGTGGTGATCACAAGATCCTGGCTGCTGATGTGCGCGGCAATGATTGCGGCGTTCTGTGCCGTCTCGTCATCCGACTGCGCGCGCGCATAACCGCCAGTCCCCTCTGCCTTCGCCGCCGGCTCCACGAACTGCGCGCCGAGCGAGCGCACCTGCTCGCCTGCAGCACCGCGCACGTCAAACGCAGAGACAACGGCGCCGAGTCGACGTGCGGTTGCAATCGCCTGCAACCCCGCCACGCCCGCGCCCATGATGAACGCCTTCGCCGGCGCAATCGAGCCTGCAGCGGTGGTGAGCATGGGGAGGACCTTGTCGAGCGCGGCGGCACCGATCAGCGCCGCCTTATATCCGGCGACGCCGCTCTGTGAAGAGAGGACGTCCATGGATTGCGCGCGAGTGATGCGTGGCACAAGTTCCAGGGCGAGTGCGGTGATCTTCGCGCTCGCAAGCGCTGGGAGGACCTCTTCGTTTGCGCCGGGCGTGAGGAGGGCAATGAGCGTGCAACCTTTTGGGAGAGCGGCGACTTCGTCCGCGCTCGGCTTTCGCACCTTCACCACCACCTCTGGCGCAGCTGCGGCGAGCGCCGCGATATCCGCGACAAGGGTTACCCCCGCCTTCTCGTAGGCGGCATCGAGGAAGCCTGCGGCGCTACCCGCGCCGCGCTCGACAACGACCTGATGCCCCGCGGCGATGAGTTTGGCGGCTGCGTCCGGGACGAGCGCAACACGGCGCTCACCAGGGAGACGTTCGCGGAGAATCCCGATCTTCATAGCGGTAATCCTATCGCCCCCTCTGATTTAGGCAGGAAGATACGGTCGATATGCGGGACTCCACATCGCCGCGTCCACTAGTTCTGCGATGCGGTCTTCAGGCACGGCTGGCGCCCACCCGCCCTTGACCCCCGCGCGAACCACCGCGATCGCGATGGTTCGGCTGATAGAGCGGAGTTGCGCAAGGGGCGGATAGAGAGAGTCACGACCCGGTGGGGTGAGGGCGGCGAGCTGCTCCGCCGCGACAAGGAAGGCTTCGTCCGGAATCTTGTTGAGCCGGCCCGCGATCGCGGCGAGGCCAACGCCTGGGAAGATGTAGACATTGTTCGCCTGGCTGATCGGGTGCGTCACACCGCCAACGGTGACTGGCGCAAACGGCGAACCGGTGGCAACGAGTGCACGACCGCCGCTCCAATCAAGGATCTGCTCCGGCGTTGCCTCCGCGCATGAGGTTGGATTCGAGAGCGGCCAGATCAAGGGTGACGGCGCGGCGGCCGACACCGCGCGGATCGCCGCTTCGGTGAATGCACTCGCTTGTCCGCTCGTCCCAATCAGTGCAGTGGGGGCGATCAGTGTCACGATCTCCTCAAGTGTTGGCGCAGCGCTCAGCGTGTGTAGCTTGAGTGCCTGATACGTTTCACTGCTGATGGCGAGCTCGCTCTTGCCGTCGGTCAGATCGGTTCGACCTTCGTGCACGATCCCCTTTGAATCCATGGCAATGATTGCGCGCTCACGTTCGCTCTCGCTCGCCCCCGCGCTCTCAAGATGCTTCCGTAGAAGTCGCACGATGCCAAGCGTGGCAGCACCCGCTCCATAGAAGAGGAAACGTTGGTCGCTCATCCGCGTGCTCCCGGATCCACCGCCCGCGTTGACTGCGGCAATCAGGCCCGCGAGTGCAACGGCACCGGTCCCTTGAACATCGTCATTGAATGAAGGAACGATGTTTCGGTAGCGCTCTAGAATCTTGATTGCGTTCTCTTGCTTGAAGTCCTCCCACTGGATCACGCACCCTGGTAGCGCCGTCGCTACCGCCTCAACAAATGATTCAATGAAGGCGTCGTACGCGGCGCCGCGGAGGCGCGGCTTACGCCACCCCAAATACGCCGGGTCGCTGAGCAGTTCTTGATTATCCGTTCCCACATCGAGCGAGACAGGGAGCGCCCATGACGGTTGAATTCCAGCGGCGGCGGTGTAGAGCGAGAGTTTGCCGATTGGAATGCCCATCCCCCCAACACCAAGATCGCCAAGCCCAAGAATTCGTTCGTTATCTGTCACCACGATCAGTCGCGTCTCACCGCCGCCTGCCGCGTTGTGGAGGAGCTCAGGAATGCGACGTTGATCATCTGGTGTCACCCAAGCACCGCGCGCGCGTCGCCAGATTTGGCTCCATCGCTTGCACGCCTCACCAACCGTTGGCGTGTACACCACGGGAAGGAACTCCTCCATGTTCTCCGCGAGCAGCCGGTAGAAGAGCGTCTCGTTCCGATCCTGCAGCGCAGCGAGTCCGATGTAGCGTTCCAGTGGATCTTGCTTCCGGCGAATCTTCACCAACTCAACGGCAACCTGCTCTTCAAGCGTGAGCACGGTTGCAGGGAGGAGTCCGTCGAGCCCAAGGAGTCGTCGCTCATCCCTGGTAAACGCTGTGTCCTTATTCAACGTGGGGCGGCTCAACAGCGCCTTGCCACGCTCTTTGACGGCGATCGGAGGCAGGGGTGTGCTCATAGGAGGGACAGGATAGCCGCGCGGCGGGTGTAAAGTCTGAGCATGGCTGCGACGATCCTCGTTGTTGAAGACGATCCCGCCGTCTCCCTCGCGCTCGAAGTGGCGTTGAAGGGGGAGGGGTACACCGC
>CAXRAV010000037.1:0-6658 GCA_964228585.1 Candidatus Limnocylindrus sp.
CGCGCTCCTGCGTCCATGGACCGCTCACCAAGCACAGCGAAGAAGCTCGGCAAGGGTGGAACCTTCAGTTCAACGTCAAGGAAGAGCGAGTCTGGAAGCACGGCAAGTGCGTCAGAGAGCGTTGGCACGCCGAGGCGCTGATGCTCGCTCGCACCAAGTGCACGCACCGCTCGTTCGTCCCCATGCGTGCGCGCGAGGGTTTCGTCATGAACGATGACGGGGACCCCATCACGGGAGAAGCGCACGTCAAATTCCACGCCATCACATTCGGTCGACGCAGCAGCAAGTCGTGCGTCGAGCGAGTTCTCAAGGTGCCCTAATGGACCGCCATGCACACCACGGTGCGCGAGTCGAAGTGGACGACCTACCGTCTGAGCGGCCGATGTTGCGGGTGGCGCTCCAGCTCTCTCCACTCGTTCAGATGCGCTCAGCGCAGAGGGAGGCGAATGGTGAACGTCGTGCCGACCCCAACAGTGGAGTCGGCCTCAATGCTCCCGCCGTGGCGGAGGATTGCGTGACGTGCGATCGCAAGCCCGAGCCCAGTTCCTGCACCACCCACTGAAGGGGTCACGTTCGGAATGCGCTCAACCGTATAAAAACGCTCAAAGATGCGCGAGAGGTGCCGACGCTCGATGCCGATCCCCTCATCCGCGACCTGGATCTCTACGAATGGCTTCGGCTCAGTGGCTGAAGAGCTGGAGAGACGAATGGTGACCTTCCCCTCGGGTCGGCTGTACTTCACGCCGTTATGCACGAGGTTCGCAAACACCTGCCGCAGTCGATCGCGATCCCCCGGCACCATCCACGGACCAGGACCAACCTCTTCTACCAGGATCTTTCCGCCGTGCCGCGTGGCCACAGGGGTGAAGCGCGTGGCAACCTCCTCCGCCAGGTCTCGTAGATCGACTGGAGCCGTGCGGAGTGCCACCTCCCCCGACTCAAGTGTGGCCAGATCGAGCATTTCATCCGCCATCTGCACGAGGTGCAGCACTTCTACCTCGATCTGCGAGGCGCGCTCCTTTGCGACGCTGGCGTCTCCACGCTCCCCTGCAGTGGCGATTGATTCGGCGAGCAGTCGAATGGTGCTGAGCGGGGTCCTCAGTTCATGCGAAAGGTTGTCCACGAACTCGGTACGAATCTGTCGCAGGCGCACCACCTCTGTCAGGTCACGCAGGAGAATCCAGGCGCCGTCATCTCCGTCCGGTGCCGCCGTCACCTGAACGTGCCGCATCTCATCGGAGTGGCCAGGGCGAAGATCGCGCAGTGAGATTTCTCCTCGCGCGATCGTTCCGCTCAGCGCGTCTCGTGCAAGCTCTTCGAGTCGATGGTCGACGGTCGCCTCGATCAACGGGCGCCCGCGCAGATCGTCAACCTCTCGCGCCAATATCTCTCTGCACGACGGGCTCGCAGCACGAATCGTGAGATCGGGAAGCACGCGCAACACGGCATCATCCGTGGCGTCGAGCAGTGCATCAAGACGCTGCGCGCGGCGCTCCGCTCGGGCCGACTCACGGTCCGCCCGCTCCCCTTCGCGGACGGCACGCGACGTGCTGTCGCTGACTTGGTTACGTCGACGGCGCAGCATCACCGCAAGAACCAAAGCGGCAAGCGCGAAGAGCGCCGCGAAGAGTAGCGTTGGACTAGCGGTCTCGATCATCTTTCAGAGGGCGCGCCGACGTACGTTGGCGGAAACCCTCGGGCGGCAAGTTCCTTTTCGATCGTCTCACGCTCAAGACGCTTCTGCGCGGCGATCCGCTCGACAACTTCCGTAATCGGCACCACACTCCGTTCACCGCTGGCGCGCAGCGTCATCTCTGCGCCGCCCGCATCGAGCGATCTCGGCGAGATGGTCACGATCCACGGCGCGCCGAGCAGCTCTGCATCAGCGAACTTCACGCCGGGCGACTCTTCTCGATCGTCAACCAGCAACTCAAGGGCAGCGCTCGCGGCCGCAGCCTCCAATGTGGCGGCCGAAACCTCAACGCGAGGGTCCTTGTTAGCGCCGAGCAGCGCGACCTGGGCATCGAACGGTGCCACGGCGGTTGGCCAGGCGAGCCCCTTCTCATCGTGATACGCCTCCGCCACGCATGCGGCTGCGCGCCCAACGCCAATGCCGTATGAACCCATGATGATCGGTCGCTTCACCCCCGCCTCATCGAGATACTCGGCGCCGAGTGCCGCTGTGTAGCGCGTTCCCAACTTGAAGATATTCCCAACCTCGATCCCCTTCTCCAGTCGAACGGGAGCGCCACAAGAGACACAGCCGTCACCCGTTTTCGCGGATGCGAGATCCACCACGTGGTCAGGGGTGAAGTCGCGTGGAATGTTGACGTTCTTGAAGTGGTATCCCTCCTTGTTTGCGCCAGCCACCAGATTTGCGGAGGAGGCCACGAGTTCATCGACCACCACGAGTGCCCCGTTGGCGCCGATCGGCGAGGCGTAGCCGGGCACCATGTTGGCGGCAACGATCTCCTCTTCGCGTGCGGGACGAAGATCGCGCGCGCCGATCGCGTTCGTCAGCTTCGTCTCCTCTACATCATCATCACCCCGCACGATGGCAACGATCAGCCGATCGTCACGATCTGCAAAGAAGACGGCCTTTGCGGTCTGCTGGTGCGGGACGCCGAGCAGCTCGGCGAGTGCTTGAATCGTTGGTGCGTTTGGTGTCTTCACCTCTTCGAGCGGGAGTGGTGCCGCTGCAGCTGGCGTCGCCTTGCGCACACGCGCAACCTGCCGATTTGAGGCGCTGGAGCATGCATCGCAGATCACCAGCGTGTCCTCGCCGTACTCGCTCGGCGCCATGAACTCATGCGCCCCCGTGCCACCCATCATCCCCACGTCGCTGGCGACGGCAATCGTCTTCAAGCCGAGTCGCGCGAAGATGCGAGTGTATGCGTGGTAGTAGAGCGCGTAGGAGTGATCGAGCCCTGCCTCATCACGGTCCGCCGAATAGGCGTCCTTCATCGTGAACTCGCGCACGCGAATCAGGCCGCCACGTGAACGGGGTTCATCTCGCCACTTCGTCTGAAAGTGATAGACCTGCTGCGGAAGTTGTCGCCAGGAGCTCACCAGCTTGCGGAGGAGATCGGTCACCACCTCTTCGTGCGTCATGGCGAGAACCATGTCGCGTCCACCACGATCCTTGAACCGGCCCATCTCAGGGCCAATCTGGTCGTATCGCCCCGTCTCCCTCCAGAGATCGGCGGGGTGAACGACTGGCATCAGCATCTCCTGTCCACCGATGGCGTTCATCTCTTCACGGATCACTTGGGTCACATGCGCGTTGACGCGCATGCCGAGCGGAAGGAGCGAGTAGATCCCAGCACCCAGCGGACGGATGTACCCGGCGCGGAGCAGGAGCCGATGGGAGGGCATCTCCGCGTCGGCAGGGTCCTCGCGCAGCGTGCTGAAGAAGAGGTTTCCTATTCGCATTCGGACATCCTACCCGCGCCGCCCGCCTCGCGGCGAATGGACGACGCTCAGGTGGTGCGTCGGAGCACGTAGCCGATGTTGCGGACCGTCTGCAGGGCCACTGGGCTGGCCGGCGTCGCTTCGATCGCGCGGCGGAGCGCGTGCATATGCACATCGACCGTTCGAGTCTCCCCGGCGTAGTCGTACCCCCAGACCCGATCCAGCAGCTGCTCGCGACTGTAGACACGGCCAGCGTTGGCGATGAGGAAGGCAAGGAGCTGGAAGGCCTTCGGCTTCACATGTACGACGGCACCGTTGCGAAGGATTCGCTGTCCCTCGAGGTCAATCTCTGCCTCTCCGATCCGGACAAGCCGTTCAGCGCTCGCTACTGGGGTTGCTCCGCTGCGACGGAGTACGGCGCGGATTCGCGCCGAGAGTTCGCGCGAAGAGAACGGCTTCGTCACGTAATCATCGGCGCCAAGGTTGAGTCCAGCAACGCGATCTGTCTCCGACGCTTTTGCCGTCACCATGATCACGGGGACGCTGGAGTTCGTACGAATCGCACGACACACCTCAACGCCACTCATCTCAGGGAGCATGAGGTCAAGGAGCACAAGGTCGGGGGTGTGCGCGCGAAACGCAGCGAGCCCAGCGGTGCCTGTCGCCGCCTGCTCCACCGAGAAACCATCAGCGCTCAGCGCATCTGCGAGTGCCTCGCGCAGCGGCCGCTCATCTTCTACAAGGAGGATGCGCGCCGACTCACTCTTCACCATGCAACCCTCCCGCCTTTACGTTAACGACGTGTGAACAGCACCTCAGGCGGCGCGCAGGACGGCGATCGCCTGATCGATGCGCGTAAGGACCGCCGCGCGGCCGAGGAGCCTCATGCTGTCGAAGAGTGGGGGCGTCGCGGTACGACCAGTTGCCGCTGCGCGGAGTGCCATGAAGAGATCGCCCGCCTTCCAGCCCTGCTCTTCCGCAAGCGTACGCAGCTTCGCCTCGAGTGGATCGGGCGCGTCAAGGAGTGGTGCGTCACCTTCAGCAATCCCATCCGCAATGAGGGGGCGTGCCGCTTCGAGCGCGGCGCACGCTGTAGCCGCCTCCCAACGTTTCGGAACGAGAAGAGCTGGGTCATGCTGCAGCGCATCCAAGAAGAGGAAGTCGGTAAGTTCAATCGCAGACGAGAGGAGCGGAATGCGCTCGCGAATCAGCGGAAGGAGCGCGGCGATCTCGCCATCGGTTGCAGGGCGCCCAATGCGACCATCGGCGGCGGCTTGATCGTAGAAGGGTCGCAGGCGTGCCAAGAGATCCTCGTGCGTCAGCTTCCGAATCCACTGGCCGTTGATCCATTCGAGTCGGGTCCGATCAAAGACGGCTCCCGCCTTCTGCACATGCTCCAGAGAGAATCGTGCCTGAATCTCTTCCACACTGAGAACTTCGTCCTCACTCCCCGTTGACCAGCCGAGGAGTGCGAGGAAGTTGATGATCGCCTCTTTGAGGAATCCCTCCGCGCGATAGTCCGAAATTGCCGTTTGGCTCTTGCGCTTGCTCATCTTGGTCCGATCAGGATTCAGGATCAGGGGGAGGTGTGCAAACTTCGGCAGCGTCACGCCGAGCGCCTGGAAGAGGAGGATGTGCTTCGGCGTGTTGGAGAGGTGGTCCTCGCCGCGGATCACGTGGGTGATCCCCATATCCGCGTCGTCCACGACCACGGTGAAGTGGTAGAGCGGCGAACCATCCGCGCGGAGGATCACGAGATCGCCGCCGAGTGCCTCAGCGTCGATCTCGACCCGACCGCGGACAAGGTCATCAATGACCACAACGCCCGGCCTGATGCGGAACCTCAAGGCGGCCGACTCCCCCGCCGCAACGCGACGCGCCGCATCCTCTGCCGTGATCCCCGCGCATCGGCCAGAGTATCGGGGCGGGAGCTTCGCCTTTTCGCGCGCACTCCGCTCCGCATCAAGTTCCGCGCTAGTACAGAAGCAGTAGTACGCAAGGCCCGCTGTGTAGAGTTGCGCCGCAACTTCGGTGTAGCGCGCGCTGCGAGCCGACTGCCGGTATGGACCACGCCCTCCGCGCTCCTCGTTCGCGCTGACGACACCCTCGTCCGCTTCAAGCCCGAGCCAGCGCAGCCCCTCAAGGATGTCCTCCTCGTGTTCTGCAGTTGAACGCGCAGTGTCGGTATCTTCCACCCGCACGATGTAGGTGCCGCCGTTTGCGCGGGCATAAAGAAGATTGAAGAGTGCGGTGCGTGCGGTTCCAATGTGGAACGGCCCTGTGGGGCTCGGTGCAATCCGTACGCGCACCTCGCCGCTCATGTCGCCACACCAGCGACACGGTGGAAGAGTTTCTGGTCAACGCTCCCCTGCAGCACATGAATGAGCGTCGCGGGGCGAAGGCCGAGTGTGGCACGGCCGATCGGGCCATCGAGGGTGAGTGAGTCCAACGAACTGCTACGGGAGAGGACCGAGACTGGCGCACCAGGCACGAGTCCGCGCGCTTCGAGATAGCTGAGTAGCGCGCCATCCGCCTCGGCCGCCTCCGTCACTCGATAGATCGTTGCTACCTCACCCGCCTCCAACTCCGCGAGCGGCCTCCCCTTCGGTCGGCGCGCCTCCGCTGCGCGATCAATCGGGTTCCCGTGCGGGCAGGTCTGAGGGTGGCCAAGCATCTCGTCGAGACGCTCTTCAAGCGCTGGCGAGATCACTGCGTGCAGGCGCCGTGCTTCGGCGTCCGCTGCCGCCCACGAGAGTCCAACGACTCCTGTAAGCAACCACTCAAGGAGTGCATGTCGCTTGAAGATTGCGTCGGCCGCCGCCTCGCCCGCCGCGGTGAGCTTCCAGAGTCGCGCATGTCCGGTGCACCCTGCAATCAGCTTGTCATCCGCGAGGCGCTTGAACATCTCCGCGGCCGCCTGCTTGCTCACTTCAAGGTCTTTTGCAACCAGCGAAGGGGTGACGCCTTCCGCATCAGGATGCGAGCGGAAGGTGAGGATGTACTCCTGTGCGGCGGCCGAGAGGGCCGCACGAGAGGAACCTGCGCGCGTTGAGGAGACCATGCCTGAATCCTACCCCGCGTCCTGCTCGAACCCTGCGTCGCGCGCCAGCCACGGTCGCGGTGAGAGTCGTCCACTCCAAGAGAGGAGCGCGGCGCAAAGATAGGCGGAGGCCCAGATGAGCGCCACCACGAGACCGACCCCTTCTGTCGACGGGAGTGGGAGCCCAAACGTCGCGGCAAGAGACCA
>CAXRAV010000038.1:0-6791 GCA_964228585.1 Candidatus Limnocylindrus sp.
ATTCGGTGCAGCGCGTCGAGGCTCTCCCCGTGCTCCGCATCCACCCGAACAAATCCGTTGACCCGCTGGGCAACCGTAAGGATCACTTCAAGGCGTCCAGCGGCAACGCGCTCCCCCTCCGAGAGGCCGATCGCCGTGAGCTTGACGCTGACGTTCGGCTCGAGTCCCGCCGCAGCCTGCGCTTCCAGGAGCCGCGACGCATCTGCTGCGTACGCGTCTGCCGCCGCACCAGTGGAGGCCTCACCGAGTCGATCCAACGTGACGGTGAAGCCTCGTCGCTTCGCCTCCAGCGCAACAGCGACCGCCTCTTCAATGGTGTTTCCCGCAACAAAGCGCTGCACCGCCCGGCGCCCCCAACCCGTGCGCTGCACCAGCGTGCCGAGGGCTGCGGCGCGACTCATGCGCAGTAACACGGCGCGACTAATCGCGAAGAGCGGATTCATGGTGCCTACGCTCGATCCCGAAGACGAACCATCGCGTTGATCGCATCATCTACGGACCAGGTGATCTCGCCGACAGACTGGATCGCACCGGAGACAAACAGGTTGATACCGTCCGCGGGTGAAACGCCGCGCCTGCGCACCATTCGAAGATCGGTGCAGAGTCCTACGATCCCCTTGTAGCGACTGGGATCCGTTGCGCAGAGCTGCGTGAAGATGCCGATCTCTGTTGCGGTGCCGTCATCCACCTGCGCCCCATCAATCCAGGCGAGCACCGCGTTGGCAGCGCGCACCCCCGCAAGGTCTGTTGTAAACACTGCCTTCGGATCAACCCCCTCCTGCTCAACAAACTGCTCGTGCGGGACGAAGACTTCAAAGTCCAGCGCGCGAAGGCGTGCAGCAATCTCAGTGAGGAAGCCGCGCTCGCCTGCATTGAAGAGGGGTCCGGCGAGGTAGATCTTCATCAGATGAGTTTCGCCGAATCGGTCCCACCCTGCTCGGCACGTTCCAAAAATCAAGTTAGGATCATCGGGCTGCCAGGCGTCACCTGGTCAGGATAAGGGGGTTGTGATGAGCGAGAAGGTGAAGATCACGGTGCGTGACAACGGGTCCCTCAAGGTGCAGGGAGATTTCGAGATCGTTGACGCTGAAGGAAACGCGATTCCTCACGAGGGTGACAGCACTGGCCTCTGCCGTTGCGGCCACTCCGCGAACAAGCCGTTCTGCGACGGGTCGCACAAAGAGAAGTTTGAGAGCGTGGTTCGCGCCCAGAAGCGGGACTAGTCGAGCGGAACCTCTGGCACGGAGACTTCAGCGGGATTGACGCGACGGAGCGCCGTTCGCCCGCGCAGCATGGCCCAGACGGGGAGTCCGATGAGCGCCGCTCCAAGAAGGCCGAGTGCCGTGTAGCTGGCAACTGCAACCACAACACCAGAGCCGAGTGCCGCAGCGGCGGCGGAGCTCCAGATCAACGCATCAGTCACACCTTGGAGTCGCGTGCGCTCGCTGACCGAGAGTCCCTCCGTCAGCAGTGCTGAACCGGCAACGAAGCCGAGGTTCCACCCCCATCCGAGCAAGAAGAGGGCAACAAAGAGGATCACGCCGCCATCCGGCGGCGCAACGGCAGCGAGCGCCGATGAGAAGGCAAGGACCGCAAGTCCCGCGGCGATCACGAGGGGTGTGCCGAATCGAGACGCAAGGCGGCCGGAGAGTGGCGAGAGGGCGAACATTCCAAACGTGTGGCCGCTGATCACGAGGCCAACGGCGTCAAGTCCGTGGCCGTGTTCCGCCATGTGCAGCGGCGTCATCGTCATGACGAGCACCATCACCACCTGACCAGCCACCAGGGCGACGATCGCGGCGAACACCCGCGGACGCGCCACAATCTGCGCCACGCTCGCACCACCGCCAGGCCTCTCCGCTGCGGTCACCGGAGCAAGGCTCGCCGGATCGGGTCGCAGCGAGACAAGCGTAAGCAGTGCCGCGGCGGTCACGAAGATGATTGGCACACCGTACGGTCCCGCGAGGCGCGGCAGGCTAACGATCTCTGCCGCGTTCCCCGCGACCGTCACAAGGTTCGGCCCCACCACCGCGCCGAACGTCGAACCCCACACCACGAGCCCAATTGCCGTGGCCCGCTTCGTCTCGTCATACATGTCCGCCGCGGTGTACCGCGAAAGTTGGTTGGAGGCATTTGCACAACCCATGAAGACGGTAGAGAGAAGGAAGAGCGGGAATGATCCGAGGATCACCGCAACGCCAGCACCGACCGCCCCCGCGGCACCGATTCCATAGCCGAGCGTGAGACCTGCGCGACGCCCGTGACGCACCATGAAGCGCGAGAGCAGTTGTGAGGCGGTGGCGGAGCCCAAGACGATTGCCGCGCCAGGCAGCCCCGCAAACGCTGACCCACCAGAGAGATCTTTCGCAACGATCGTTGCCACAGTGATTGCCGCAATGTAGCCGGTGCTCCCCAGCCCCACGCCAACGATGAGCGAGGTTTGGAGACGACGTCGAGTGGCGTCCGCGCTCATGCCCGAGCGGAGTCTGCAGCCACCGAGGCGTAGATCAGGTCGAATATTTCAGCAGACTTCGGCTCGTAGGCGACCAACGCATTTGGCTCCCCCTTCTTTGACGGGACGATCGGGCGCTCATCAACCGCGGTCATGCCGCGCGTGAACTCTCCATACAGTTCAATCTCTACCCGCTTTGCGCGTAGGTCAAAGAGCTCGGGATGTGTGACGGCGAAGACGGCGCACGGGTCATGCAGCGGCCCGCCGTAGACTCCAAGCTGTTCGCCATAGGTTGTTGAGAAGAAGTCCAGCAGCTCTGCCGCAAAGATCGCCTTCCGCGTCTTCAGTGCCGCGACACGTTCAACGAACTCTTTGGTGATCACGACCTGATGCGTGGTGTTGAGGCCAACCATCTTGAGTGGACCGCCATAGTTGAAGACCACGGAGGCGGCCTCTGGATCGGCCCAGATGTTGAACTCGGCGTGCGGCGCGCGATTCCCATGCAGCGTCCCGCCCCCCATCAGCGAGATCCCTGCGATGCGCTTCCCAAGGTCTGGTGCCATTCGGAGCGCGAGCGCAATGTTCGTGAGCGGCCCGAGCGGCATCAGCCAGACGCCATCGCCCTCGTGCTTACGGACTAACTCGATGATCGCATCAACGGCGTGTGTCTTCTCGGCAGCGCGCGTGACTCGCGGAAGCTCCGGCCCGCCGAGTCCGGATTCGCCATGAATGTGTGGCGCGTTGCGCGGCGGTGCGATCAGTGGTCGCTCGGCGCCGGCGAAAACAGGGGCGCTGATCCCAAAGACATCGCACGAGATCAGCGTATTCGGCAGCGTGCGAGAGAGCGGCGCATTGCCATGCACCACCGTGATTCCAAGGAGGGTCGCATAGTGGTTCGCCACCACCATGGCGAAGACGTCGTCATGACCAGGATCGCAATCCACGATCACCGCTGGGCGAGAGGGCGTCTGTGGCATCTCCGTATGCTACACGCGCCCGCGCACAGCCACCGCGCTGTGCCGCGCTACTCTTGCGCAATGCAGAGAGAGCTCAGCGCCGTCGCCTGGCACGACGATGCACCCGACCCAGCTCGCTTCACCGCGTCCGCGAGCGAACCGCTCCCGACCAGCGTGGACTGGGTTGTGATTGGTGGCGGCTTCTCTGGCCTCTCCGCGGCGCGTCGAGCCGCAGAGCGCGGGGCACGCGTTCTCCTTCTCGAGAAGGGCGCACTCCGTGATGGAGCGAGCAGTCGCAACGGTGGCATGGCGCATGTGGGGTTTGGTGCATCCACGAGTTCCATCATCAAGCGCTTTGGAGCGGAAGGCGCGCGCGAGTGGATTGACCTCTCGCGTGCCGCGGTGCGCCGTGTGGCGGCGCTTGCTGGCCAAGGAGACGCCTCCCTCATGGCGACTACGGGGATCGATTCGCAGTGGAGCGGAACCGGACATGTGGAGCTGACGCACTCGGCGCGCGGCCTCCCTGGCCTCCGCGCCGAAGCGGATCTGCGTGAATCTCTCGGCCTCCCTGTGCGGATCCTCGACCGAAGCGCGGTCCAGCAACTCACCAACAGCGAGTCGTTTGCAGGGGGACTCGCCGTGGACGAGGGTGGTGGCGTTCAGCCTGCGCGACTGCACGCCGCGATGGCGGCTGCCGCACAGACGGCGGGTGTTGAGATTCGTGAGCAGACTCCCGCCATGGGAATCCTCCAAATCGCTGGCGGGTACGAGGTGCGCACGCCGCGAGGCAGCGTCCGTACGCAACACATCTTTGGCGGGGTCAACGGCTATGCGGATCGACTCTTCCCCGCCCTACGTCGCCGGGCGATCCCTGTGGGGAGCTACATGATCGCCACGGAGCCACTCGCACCTGAACTTCTCGCAACGGTTGCAGGGAGGGGTGAGATGCGATTCGACACGCGCAACTTTCTCTCCTACTGGCGACCAACGCCCGACGGCCGCATCGCGTTTGGTGGCCGCACCTCGTTCTGGCCAGATTCGCTCCCTCGCATTGCACGCACGTTGACGGCGAGGATGCGCGAGATCCACCCGCAACTTGCGTCAACGAGGGTGACGCATTCGTGGGGTGGTCGACTCTCATTCGCCTTCGATCGACTCCCGCGGGTGACAAGGCTCGATGGCGTCACACACGTATCTGGGTGCGCCGGATCTGGCGTGGCGTTGATGACGCTGCTTGCCGAGCAGACGATCGATTGGGAACTCGGTGGCGATCCACCACTCCCTGCGCGCATCGCATGGCACCCTGTCCCCGTCCCGTATGAGGGCCTCCCCTGGTTCCTCCCGTTTGCGGGGATCGGTTTCGCGCTAGAAGACTGGTGGAACGAACGTCGCTAAGCGGCGCTGAGGATTCGCGCGCAGATCATTCAAGGCCGCGACCTGCAAGGTCCGACTCGTCCAGTCCGAGGTAGTGCCCGATCTCATGCACGAGCGTCTTTCGCACTTCTGAGGTGAGTTCGGCACGAGACGGAAAGTCTGCAGCGAGTGCACGCGCATAGATCGTGATGCGTGGCGGGAGTGCCTCTGCGTCGCCTGCGCCACGTGGTGCGCCCTCAAAAAGTCCATAGAGTCCTTTTCGGCGCGTGCCGTCCACAACGATCAGCAGCTCCTCCGCCGCGCTGCGCAACGGTTCAGGGAGCGTGCGAATCGCCTCCCCTACCAGGCGTTCAACCTGCGCAACCTGCGCATCAGGCGCGGCGTCACTCATGATCGTCGCAGGGCCCCTGTTGACCAGAGCGCCCAGAGAACGAGCACGGGCTGAAAGAGAAGTCGCAAAGCCCGCGCACTGTCCGAGTTCAACCCGAACGCATCAATCCCATTGACGAACTGGTTGATGTTCCCGGGGAAGATCGCCACAAAGAAGATCGCGACCAGCAAGCCAACTCGCTTGCGGAAGCGCCACAACGTGATCAGTGCAAGGCCGAGCAGGATCTCCACGATCCCCGAACTAACCACCACGAAGTCAGGGTCGAGCGGCAGCCAGGTTGGAACCTGCGCCTGAAACTCAACGCGACTCACGGTCAAATGGCTCACCCCTGCGGAGACGAGCACGACGCCAAGCGCGACCTGACTCACCGCTCGCAGCGAGCGAAGGAGACCGTTGACGGTGATCTTCATGCGTTACCCCCTACCCGAGCAGCGCGGTGGCGAGTGCCACGTAAAGGGGAATCCCGAACAGGATATTGAACGGAAAGGTAATGCCGAGACTGAGCCCAAGGTAGAGCGCCGGATTCGCCTCAGGGATCGTGTGACGGATCACCGCGGGCACCACGATGTACGACGCACTCGCGGAGAGGACCATCAAGAGCGCGGCATCGCCAACACTGAATCCAAGCAGCGCGGCAAGAAGGAGCGCAAGAGCCGCATGAGCAAGTGGCGCACACACCGCATAGGCGAGGAGGCTCCGAGATGATCGACGCGCCACTGGAAACTGACGCGCAACCTCGATGCCCATGTCGAATAAGAAGATCGCCAACACCACGCGAAAGCCATCGCCAACAAACAGCGTCACGAGCCCAAGGTTTGATGAGCTGAGGAGCGCGCCTACCACGAAGGCGGCGAGCAGCAGCAACTGCGTCCGGTCCGTGAGTGCCTCACGCATCGCGTGACGAACAGCGAGCCCTTGGTTTTCGGCGCCTCCGCTCCCACCCCTCCTCCGCACCGCGGCAGCGAGTAGGATCGCCATGAAGATTGCTGGGGACTCCATGAGTGCAAGGACGGCAGTCATGTACCCGCCATATCCCACTCCGCTGACCTCCAAGGTCTGGACCGCCGTGACGAAGGTGACCACGCTTACCGACCCATACGCAGCGGCGATCGCTGCAGCGTTCAAGTGAGTTGTCATCCGCTTCAAGATGAAGAAGCCCGTCACTGGAATAACGAGCGCCATCACGAGCCCGGCGGCAACGCTCGCAACCAGCCGCAGATCGAGTTCAGAACCTGCAAGCGCGGCTCCACCCTTCAGTCCAATGGCGATAAGCAGATAACGAGAGAGCAGCTTGGAGAGAAGGTCAGGAAATCGTAGCGCTGGACGTAGGGCGCCAATCAGCGCTCCAGCAACGAAGAGCAACACGGAAAGATCAAACGGGACCTGCATCTTCCAAACTCTATCTTGCGGAACGAAACGTGATCAGGTTGCTGGCGGAGAGGGTGGGATTCGAACCCACGATGGAGTTGCCCCCAAACCGCATTTCCAATTCGCCCCCGAGGAGGGATCGGAGGGTCTCCTAGGTCCTGGTGAGGTCAGATGCAGGTGTCTCGAGGACTCCTGAGGGATCTGGAGGGAACGGATGGCCCACCCGGAGCCACGACCTCGAAGACAGAAC
>CAXRAV010000039.1:0-4092 GCA_964228585.1 Candidatus Limnocylindrus sp.
CCAGAGTGCGATCGACACCTCTGGAGCGAGGAATCCGTCAGGGATGTGCAAGTTCGGTCTCATGCCCTGAGTCTATCGCAACACGTTGCAATAAGCATCGCCTATCCTGCCGAGATGGCAACTGAGCGAGCGGGAGAGGGCCTGACCGAGCGGCTTCAGGTCGCGCTGAAGGGGCGTGGACAGCGCTGGACGGAGCAGCGGCAGATCATCGTGGACGTCCTCGCCGCCTCAGATGGGCACGCCACCGGCGCGGAACTCATTGAGCGGGTGCGAGAGCAGGACCCGAGTGCAACCCCTTCAACCGTGTATCGCACGCTCGACCTACTCGAGGAGCTCGGCCTTGCGCGTCACCATCACGGACCTGATGGGCGCGAAACCTATCACTTAGAGGAGACGGTGGAGCACGGCCACCTCCACTGCCGCAGTTGCGGTGCAGAGCAAGAGTTGGACGCCGCCGCCGCGGCACCAATCTTGAAGTCGATCACGTCAGCAACCGGCTTCAGCGCCGACCTCGACCACCTCTCGCTGCAGGGGCTCTGTGCGGCATGCCGCGAGGCGCAGGTCTCCTAGCGCCGAGAGCGGGGGGAGGGGGGTAGACTCGCGGGGAGTGGCGCACCTCTTGCGCCAGCAGTAGATAAGGATGGACCCATGGCTGAGAAGCTGAAGATCACGTACGCCACCCTCTCCGATTCCAACGAGGAGATCCACAAGGGGTATGAGGCGGGTCTCGCCGAGGCGCGTACCCTTCTTGGCGCGAGCTACGGCAACTTCGTGAATGGGAAGTGGCTGACTGACGGTCCGACCTTCGAGAAGCGCACGCCAATTGATGGCTCCGTTGTTGGAACCTTCGCGAAGGGCGATCGCAACACTGCGAAGAGTGCGATCGCAGCAGCCAAGGCTGCGTTTCCTGCTTGGTCGGCGCGACCATGGGAGGAGCGCGTCAAGCTGATTCGTGCCGCGGCAGAGTTGATCAGCGATCGACAGTTCCTCTACTCCGCACTTCTCTCCATTGAGGTGGGTAAGAATCGCCTGGAGGCGCTTGGCGACGTTGAAGAGACGGCCGACTTCTTCCGCATCTACGCGAGTGAGGTTGAGCGCAACAAGGGCTACCACCATCCGATGGGAAACCTCGGTGATGCAAAGGTCGAGACGCTCACGGTGTTGAAGCCGTATGGCGTTTGGGCGGTGATCAGCCCGTTCAACTTCCCGTTCGCGCTGATGGGCGGCCCAGTCGGCGGTGCCCTCGTTGCCGGCAACACGGTTGTCCTCAAGCCATCATCTGACGCGCCGCTCTCCGCGGTGCTGCTTGCACGCGCCATCAAGGACGCGGGCATTCCTGACGGCGTCTTCAACATGGTGATGGGACCTGGCGACAGCGTCGGCGCTGAGCTTCAGGAGAACCCAGATGTTGCGGGGATCACCTTCACCGGTTCATCTGAAGTTGGGATGCAAGTCTTCCGTTCATTCGCGAAGAGCTATCCGAAGCCAGTGATTGTTGAGATGGGCGGAAAGAATCCGACAATCGTCTCCAAGCACGCTGACCTCGAGAAGGCGGCGGAGGGCGTGATGCGCTCAGCCTTTGGACTCGGCGGGCAGAAGTGCTCGGCGAACAGCCGCGTCTACGTTGAGGGCTCCGTGCACGATGAGTTTGTGAAGCTGCTCGTTGAGAAGACGAAGGCGTTGAAGGTTGGCGATCCAACGGTGCGCGGCGTCTTCCTTGGGCCAATCATCAATCAACGATCCGTAGACACCTTCCTCGCAGCCTGCGATGAGGCGAAGCGCGATGGAAAGATTGAGATTGGTGGCGGTCGACTGACCGACGGCGATCTTGCGAAGGGATTCTACGTTGCCCCAACGGTGGTCAGCGGACTCCCTGCAACACATCGGCTCTTCAAGGATGAGCTCTTCGTTCCGTTCGTGGCGGTGACCAAGGTGAGCTCCTTTGAAGAGGGGATCGCACTCGCGAATGAGAGTGAGTACGCCCTCACGGCGGGCTGCTTCACCGAAGACGAGAAGGAGATCCGCACCTTCCTCGACACGATCCATGGTGGCGTGATCTACGTGAATCGCCGCGCCGGCTCCACCACGGGCGCCTGGCCGATGGTCCAGCCGTTCGGCGGCTGGAAGAAGTCGGGCACCACAGGGAAGTCCGGCGGCGGTCTCTATTACGTGCAGCAGTACCTGCGCGAGCAGAGCCAGACGATCGTTCGCTAGCCGAATCGGTCAACGGCCCGCGCAATCGGTCAGCCTCCCGCACGAGAGAGGGGTTACGAGGGGCCTACCCCCTCGTATACACTTCGCATACGACGTATCCAATAGGAGGCTGAGATGACCGTGATTGAGAAGCCCCAGGCGTGGCCAGCGAGCCTCCCTCACCTCGTCACCGAGGTGCCAGGGCCGAAGGCACTCGCCCAGGTAGCCGCCGACCAGGCGGTGGTTTCGAACAGCCTGCCACGCGCCTACCCGTTTGCGCCGGTCCGTGGCTTCGGCATGGGCGTTGAAGACCAAGACGGGAACGTCTTCCTTGACTTCTGCGCAGGCATCGCCGTGAACTCTACGGGCCACTGCCATCCGCGCGTGGTTGATGCGATCGTGCAGCAGGCGCAGCGACTCATCCATTACAGCGCCTCCGACTTCTACGAAGAGCGCTACCAGGAGCTTGCCAGTGCGCTCGCCGCGTCGGCACCATGGAAGGGGCCATCAAAGGTTCTTCTTCAGAATTCAGGAACCGAGGCGGTAGAGGCGTCCATCAAGTTGGCGCGCTACATGAGTGGCCGACAGTGGATCGTTGGATTTGTTGGCGGGTTCCACGGACGCACGCTTGGCGCGCTGACGCTCACCAACTCCAAGGCGAAGTACCACGCGCACTTCGGTCCACTCGCTCCAGGCTTCCTTCACGTTCCGTTCGGCAGTGAGGGCCTCGACGAACTAGAGGAGCGAATCATCGCGCGCACCATTCCGGGTGACGAGATCGCTGCGTTCGTGGTGGAGCCCGTCCAGGGCGAGGGCGGCTACGTTGTTCCAGATAAGGACTTCTTCCCGCGTCTCAAGCAGATTGCGGACAAGTACTGCATTGCGATCGTGGTTGACGAAGTTCAGTCTGGCGTTGGCCGCACTGGCAAGATGTGGGCGATCGAACACTTCGGCATTGAGCCAGACATCGTTGCAACGGCAAAGGGGCTCGGCTCCGGTATGCCGATCGGCGCCGTGATTGCCAAGGAGCACTGGATGCGATGGAAGCCTGGCTCCCACGGCTCGACGTTTGGTGGAAACCCGGTTGCTGCCGCCGCGGCGATCGCGACGCTTGACGTGATCCGCGACGAGAAGCTGATGGAGAACGCGGTGGCGCGCGGCAAGGAGGCCGTTGATGGCCTGCGCGCGTCTCTCAAGGGGAACAGCATCGTCACTGACATTCGCGGCATTGGCCTGATGATCGGCGTGGACTTTGTGGATGGAGACGCGGCGGCAGACGTTGAGGTGGAGGCCTTCAAGCGTGGACTCCTCGTCCTGACGTGCGGCGATCGCGGTGTGCGCTTGAGCCCACCACTCGTCGTCAACGCCGAAGAGATCAAGACGGCGGTACGTATCTTCGCCGAGGCTGCAGCGGCCGTCGCCGCGCGGCGCTAGTAGCACCGCGGAACTCGGCGTGTCCGGATCGACCGGATCCAAGCTCCTCAGCATGCGCGACGCAATCGCCGCGCACGTCCACGATGGCGACACGGTGGCGATCGAAGGGTTCACGCACTGCATCTCCTTTGCGGCGGGACACGAGATCATCCGCCAAGAGCGCCGCGGTCTGACCCTTGCGCGCATGACGCCAGATCTTGTCTATGACCAGATGGTGGCCGCGGGTTGCGCCAAGAAGTTGATCTTCAGTTGGCTCGGTAATCCTGGCGTGGGATCACTGCACGCCATTCGGCGTCGCACGGAGCCCGCCGCGCTCGCCGCAGGCGAGACGCTCCTGGAGATGGAGGAGTACAGCCACCACGGCATGGTCGGCCGATACGTTGCGGGTGCCCATCGACTCCCGTTCTATCCGCTCCGTTCGTATTCAGAGAGCGACCTGCCGAAGGTGAATCCGCTGATTCGTCA
>CAXRAV010000040.1:0-8090 GCA_964228585.1 Candidatus Limnocylindrus sp.
CCTCGGCAGCACGGCCGTCAAAGTGTTGATCACCGATGTAGAAAGCGGTGCGCCACGTGCGCTGATTCGTCAGAAGAGTGCCCACTACTCAGCGGGTGAGGGTGGGGTTGCCGAACAAGATCCCGACGCCTGGTGGCGTTCAATCGTGCGTGCAACGAACGAAGCACTTGCGCGCGCAGGAGACGACACTGAGATCCTTGGAATCACGGCGGTTGGGCATGGCCCGACACTTGTTCCAGTGCGCGCTGATGGGTCAGCGGCTGCCCCAGCGATGCTCTGGAGTGACCTGCGGGCGGCGAGTGATGATGCGCACCTTGCCGCGCTTCTCCAACGCTCAGGTTGGCTCCTTGCCGAGCTCCCAAAGGCTCGGTGGTTCCTCCGTGAGCGTGCTGAAGCGGCAGGAAACACAGCGCACCTGCTCTCAACGTGGGATTCGCTTGCGTTCCGTCTAAGCGGCGAAGCGGTCGCCTCATTCTGGGATCCGGCTCGTGGCCTTTCCCCTGCGGACCGTGCGCGCCAGCGTGGAGCGCACGGCGGGCTCGACGAGCGCGCGCTCCCACCCGAGGTTCACCCAGGAACGAAGATCGGTCTGCTGCGCGCTGAGGTCGCAGAAGCGTTGGGGCTGCGCGCTGGCACCCCTGTCGTCTCTGGTACGAACGACGGCTTGGCGGCAGTGGTTGGCGCGGGGCTCATGCACCTGGGACGTGGGGTTGATGTCGGAGGTGCCGCGGGCGGTGTTGGCGTTTCGGCAACGGCAGAAACCGCCACGCGCGTTAGCGCGCACGTTGGCGCTGCACTCTGGTCTGGTCCCGCGCCAACTCCATTCGGCGACGTCCGAATTCTCGGTGGTGCACTTGGAGGGACTGGCCTCCTCTTGGACGAGGCGATCACCAGCGCGATCGCTCGCGGTGCGCGTCCAGAAACGTTGATGCAAGAGGTAGCCAACCTTCCTCTCGGCGAATTTTCTCTCAGTTCATCTACGAGCGAGACGCTGAGTGGCGTGCAGCGCGTTCGAGCTGCAGCAGAGCACGGCGCACTTGCGGTTGAGGCGCTCCTCGCACCCGCGCGTGCCGCGGGCCTGCCACTCGGTGAGATGTGGCTCTCTGGCCCGGCAACAGGAGCAACGGTTGGTCTTCACACAACGGAGACGCAGGTGCCGCGTGGGATTCGACAGATGCGCGCTGACCTTCTTGGGGTACCCGTGGTCGTGCCTCGCATCGCAGAGGCGGCAGCAGCAGGCGCGGCGGCGATCGCAGGAGTGGGCGCTGGAATCTACGCGTCCCTCAGCGAGGCGGCGGACCTCATTGCGGTGGTTGATCAGCGCATAGACCCGGATCCGCGCAGCGCTGACGCAGCATCTGCTGCACGAGAACGGTTCCGTCGAGAGTAGGGATTAGGCGTTCACCTTGCTCTTCGCCGCCGCTGCGGCGCGGCCGACCTTTGTGGTTGACGCGGCGCCATCCTCAAGCGGGAAGTGGCAGGCAACGGCTACATCGAGCGCGCGCGGCGAGGCGGCGAGGAGCGGTTCTTCGGTGGCGCAACGCTCTGGATTGCCGAGCTGTTCGCGCAGCCAACAACGGGTGCGGAATCGGCAGCCGGACGGCGGGCTGATTGGCGATGGGATCTCTCCCTCAAGAATGAGACGGTCGGCCGTGTCGTGCTCCTCAATCTTCGGCACAGCTGAGAGGAGGGCAATCGTATATGGATGCTGGGGCTTGGTGAACACCTGATCCACCGGTCCGGTCTCCACAACCTTCCCGAGATACATCACCGCCACACGATCGGCGAAGTAGCCCACAACGTCCAAGTTGTGACTGATGAACATGTAGGTGAGCCCCTGCTTCTCACGTAGGTCGGCAAGCAGGTTGAGCACCTGGCTCTGGATGGAGACGTCAAGGGCGGAGACCGGTTCGTCAAGTACGACGAACTCAGGGTTCAGTGCGAGCGCGCGTGCAATGCCGATTCGTTGGCGCTGGCCACCAGAGAACTCGTGAGGGTAGCGAACGGCATACTCCTGTGGAAGGCCAACGATCTCTAGGGCTGCGTGCATGCGGTCCTTGCGCTCCGTCGCGGTCCCGATCGCATGGGCAACGAGACCCTCTTCAATCTGGTCGCCGATTGGTAGGCGAGGATTGAGAGAACCGAATGGATCCTGGAAGACGATCTGCATCCTACGGCGCAACTTGCGCTGCTCTTCCGCACTGCGATCGGTGAGCTTTGCGCCATCGAACCAGACCTCACCGGCAGTCGGCTTCTGAAGTCCGAGCGCAACACGGCCGAGCGTTGTCTTCCCCGAGCCCGACTCGCCAACGATTGCGAGTGTCTCTCCACGCGCAATGGTGAGATCAACGCCGTCGACCGCCTTCACCGTCTTTCGCTTTCGGATCAAGGGAATGGCGCTGCCGATCGGGAAGTGCTTTTTCACGCCGCGAAGCTCAAGCAGATTTGCGGAGGCTCCAGCTGTGGTTCGCTTCTCGTTCACTTCACGCCCCCTGCGATCTCTTCAGCGCGGAAACATCGGACAGAGCGATCGCCGCCCCGTGTTGTCAACTCAGGTACAGACGCGGCACATGCCTTTACCGCGAATCGACATCGTGGGTGGAACCTGCATCCACTCGGGAAGTTGGCGGGAGACGGAACGGCGCCTTGGATCGTGGTGAGGCCCTTTCCACGACGCGCATATGACGGGATCGAGGAGATAAGATCGAGCGCGTATGGGCTCGCGGGTGCGCGGAGCACCTCTGTTGCAGGTCCCTCTTCAACGATTTGGCCTGCGTACATGACCGCGATCCGATCCGCAGTCTCGGCAACAACACCAAGGTCGTGCGTGATCAGCATCAGCGCCGTCCCGCGTTCGCGAGTCGTGCGACGGAGCAGATCCAGCACCTGGGCTTGAATCGTGACGTCGAGTGCGGTGGTCGGCTCGTCGGCGATGATCAGTTCTGGCTCACCGGCGAGCGCCATGGCGATCATGGCGCGCTGTCGCATGCCGCCAGAGAGTTGATGGGGGTACTGTTTGACACGCTGCGGTGCCTGCGCGATCTCTACGAGCTCCAGGAATTCGATCGCTTTCTTGTTCGCCTCCTTCCAACCTGCACGTCCGTGGGCAACGAGCACCTCGGCGATCTGCTCGCCGATGGTGGTGACGGGGTTGAGGGCTGAGAGCGGCTCTTGGAAGATCATTGAGATGCCACCGCCGCGAATCTTGCGCATATAGGATTCAGGCTTGCCGAGCAGCTCCTCTCCACGAAAGAGAACGGAGCCCGTGACGATTGACTGATCCTTGACGAGCAGCCCGATTGTCGCGAGAGCAGAGACGCTCTTCCCAGAACCCGACTCACCGACGACCGCAAGGCACTCACCCTTTCCGATCGCGAATGAAACGTTCTCCACCACCTTGATCACGCCTGCGGCAGTCTTGAAGGAGATGTTGAGGTCCTTCACCTCAACCACTGGTGTCCGAGTTGAGCCGCTCACTTGCGGCCTCGTGGGTCAAGGGCGGAGCGAAGCGTGTCGCCGATCATGTTGACCGAAAGCGCGGTGAGCACGATGAAGAGTCCGGGGAAGCCGATCCACCACCAGTTCCCCTGCTGCAAGAACTTCGCCGACTCCGACAGGATGTTTCCCCACGTTGGGGTTGCGGGATTCACGCCGAAGCCGAGATAGCTGATGAAGGCTTCGCTGACGATTGCACCGCCAACGATGAATGGCGCAGCCACGACGAGCGGTCCAATGGCATTCGGCAGAATGTGCCGCAGGGCGATACGCAGCGGGGGGACGCCGAGCGCGCGCGCCGCCTCGACGAACTCCATCTCGCGGATCGCCAGCACCTGGCCGCGAACGAGTCGAGCCAGCCCCATCCACCCGAATCCAACGAAGACGATCACTAGGGACCAGACGCCTCCACCACCCTCGCCCTGGAAGATCCGGGCGAGGAAGAGAATGACGAAGAGCGAAGGGATCATCAGGAAGACGTCGGCGAGTCGCATCAACGCCGAGTCGACCTTGCCGCCGATGAAACCCGCGATCACTCCGACAAAGGTGCCGATCGTGATGGATCCGATTGCGGTGGCGAACCCGATGATGAGCGACGTGCGTCCGCCGTTTGCAACGAGTGTCATTACGTCGAGCTGAAGCATTCCGGTCTCGCCGAACGGTCGCCCCCAGGCAGGTGGTCGCCCGATGAAGTTGATCTCATCCGGTTGCGGCACGTTGTAGAAGTCATACGGAAGCAGCAACGATCCAAGGACGACGAACACGAAGATTCCTCCGAGGATCGAGAGCCCCGCTGGACCCATGCGGGTTTGCATGAACCGCCGACGCGCCTGCTGCCACGGGCTCTCGGAAACGAGCAGCGGTCCTGGGGTCGTGGTGCTCACAGTCTCACCCGTGGGTCGAGTACGGCGTAGAGGAGATCGGAGATCAAGTTGCCGATCGCGACGGCAGCAGCACCGATGGAGAGGATGCCCATGAGGAGTGGGTAATCAAGATTGCCGATCGCGATCAGGGTGAGCCGGCCGATGCCGGGCCAACTGAAAATGGTCTCAGTGATGAGCGCACCGGAGACGAGGAAGGGGAATGCGAGTCCGATATTCGTCGCAAATGGGATGAGCCCCGTGCGGAGGATGTGGCGGCGATTGATGCGCAGGTTGCTCAGGCCCTTCGATCGCGCGGTGCGCACGTGCTCCATCCCCATGGACTCCATCACGCTCTGGCGCACATATCGCGCGTCACCCGCCACGCTGATGGTGACGAGCGTGGCCACAGGGAGGATCAAGTGGCTCACCAAATCGGCAATCGCAACGCCCGGATTCTGTGAGAAGTAGACCCAGTACGCGTCACTTCCGAATGCGGGCGAGAGACGACCATCTGTCATCCCGCTCACCGGTGTCAGCCCAAGTCCCACTGAGAAGATGGAGATGAGCGCAAAACCCAGGATGAAGGTCGGGAACGCGGCGGTCACATAGGTGAAAACGCTGAACGCATTGTCGAAGAGGCCACCGTTCCTCAGCGCCGTGATCACCCCAAGTACGACCGCGAGCGAGAGCCACAGGATCGCGGAGATTCCCGCGAGGATCACGGTTGGCAAGAGCGCTCCGCTGATGCGCTCGATGACCGCGTTGCCATTTTCATAGCTGTAGCCGAAGTCCCCATGCACGATTCCAGTGTCGACTCCCGAAATGAACGTGGGCAGGATGCTTGGGAAGCCGGTGGGCCCGATCAGCGCCTCGATACCGTCCGCGTCTCGACGACATGCACCGAGCCAGCGGCAGTACTGCACGGGGACAGGCTTGTCCAGCCCGAGTGCCTTGACGTACGCCTGTTGCTGCTGAGGCGTGAAGCGCGGATTGTTCGCGTACTTCTGTTCGGGCCCGCCTGGCGCGGCGAGTAGGAGCGCATAGATGAACACAGTGGTGCCGAGGAGGATGAGGAGGCTCGCGCCGATCCTGCGCAGTGCAAACTTGAGCATCACCCCTCCTCTTCGCGTCCGCCGCGTGTCTGTCGAATCCTAGCCGATCAGCACCCGTCGCCGCCCCTCGCGACTCGCGCTGCGATCCGCCGCCCGGAGGTGCGTGATGGAGAAACAGAAGGGGCGGGACTTTCGTCCCGCCCCTTCTTGACGATCACCCAAAGGTGACGTGCGCCCGATCAGTTCGCGAGGGATAGATCCCCTGCGTTCCAGAGCGGACCGGCCTGTGTCGGGTTCTGGAGGAACCCCTTGACCTTGTCGCTCACGAGCTCAATCCCCATCCAGTAATAGAGAGGGATCTCAACCGTTGTTGCCGCCATGATCTCCTGGACCTTGGCTGCAGCGGCTGCGATCTCGTCCAGATCGATGGTGCCCTTGATGATGTCAAGCTGAGCGTCAAGCTCAGGATCGTTCACCTTGGCATCGTTCTGTCCGTCTGGCTCGAACTTGCTCGAGTGGTACACGCCGTAGAGCGAGACCGCCTCGATGCCCGAGCTGTACGCATGCAACGCAACGTCGAAGTTACCGCGGGCCAAGTTGCACGAGAGGCCCTCGTCCGACTCGGTCCACGGCGCGAAGATCGTGCCGCCACCGTTGTACACGGCCTTGATGCCGATCTTCGCAAGGTCACCCGCGACGTAGGCAATCGTCGACTTGCGCACTGGCTTCATCGTCGTGCAGAACTCGAGGATGGCGGAGACGCCGTCCTTCTCCACAATGCCGTCGCCGTTGCTGTCGACCCAGCCTGCATCGGTGAGGGTCTTCTTGGCAGCCGCCAAGTCGAACTTGACTGGCGTTTGCTCCTTATAGAACCAGGCGAGTGGGGTGACGCTCGAAGAAGCGATCACGCCGGCCTCACCGAGAATTCGGCTCCAGATGGCGTCCTTGTCAGTGGCCTGGGCGATCGCCTTGCGAATCGCAGGGTCAGAGACTGGGCAGCCACCACCACGCGTCGTCTTGAGTGGCTCCAGGATCGAGCAGTCATCCGGCGAATGGTTCGGTCGGAAGAACTCATAGGTGAATACGCTCTGCGGGCGCTGCTGCGCACCAAGGTCCTTGGTGGTTGCAAAGGCATTGCCGTCGAGGTCGGTCACGATATCAAGTTCGCCTGCGCGGAACTTCGCGATACAGGTGTCTGGGTCACCGCAAACCACGTACTTGATGCGGTCGAGCTTTGCAGGCTCACCGCTGTACGGGTTCTTCCACTTGTCGTTGCGGACCATGACGGTCTCAACGCCTTCGGTGCGGCTCTCGAACTTGAACGGTCCCGAGGTTGGGACGTTCGGCAGATCCTCTGGTCGGAAGCCGGCGCCAAGCACCATGTCCGTTGCAGGGTTGCCGGAATTGATGTCGAACTTCTCGAAGTAGTGCTTCGGCATGATGCCAACGCCGCCGTACACGCCCGAGTAGAGCTCGGAGTAGTGCAGCTTGATCGTCAGGTCATCGACGCACTCAACGTCAGAGATTTCTGCAGCGCCGGTTGTTGAAAGGGGATTCCCTTCGGTCATCACCCACTGGTGGGTGTACTCGGCATCTGCGCAGGTGATCGCGACACCATCGGACCAGACGAGCCCCTCACGGAGCTTCCATGTCACGGTCATCGCATCGCCGTTCTCACCCGGAAGAACGATTCCCTTGTTCTCGATCGTAGGAATCTCGGTGGCCATCCACGGCACGTACTTCGCCTCATTGCTGAGGGTGACGAGTCCGTCCCACGTGGTTGCAAGCACGTTTGCCGACATCACCGTGGAGTAGTAGTACGGGTGCAAGCTATCAACGTCTTGATAGTCGCCGACAAGCAACGTTCCGCCAGTACCGCCTTCACCAGGCTTGTACGAGCCGACGATGCTAGCGCCACCACCGCAGGCGCCAGCGATCATCGCAGCGCTTACGAAAAGTGCCGCTAGTGCGGACTTCTTTCGCATGTTTCCTCCTTCGATCGGCACCCGCATCCGAGCGCCGTGTCTCATGAAGCGCGATCTGCGCTTGGGCGTAGGGTATCCGATCGGCGGGGGGCTCTGGAGCATGCGGTGCGAAAGCCTTTCGCCGGGTTGCGCGAGGGGCTACGGCTGGAGGCGGCGGATCTCCCATCCCTCAGCGAGAGGGAGGTATTCGAAGCGGTCGTGCAGACGGTTCTGGCGCCCCTGCCAGAACTCCCAACGGTCAGGGGTGAGGAGGTAGCCGCCCCAGAAGCTTGGGAGCGGAACGGGGGTGTCTCCTGGGTGGGCGGCCGCCTCGGCGGCGAGGGCCGCCTCAAGGTCGGCACGTGTGGCGATCGGTTCGCCCTGGCGACTGGCGCGTGCGCCGAGCTGACTCTCGCGTGGTCGGCTGGCGAAGTAGTCGGCCGACTCGGCAGGGGTGAGGCGTCGCACCGGCCCCGAACAGCGAACTTGCCGCTCGAGTCCCGGCCACCAGGTGCTGATCGCGGCGCGCGGATTTGTGGCGAGGTCGCGACCCTTCCGACTCTCATGGTTTGTATAGAAGCGAATGCCGTCTGGGCCGATGCCGCGAATGAGCACCATGCGAACGCTCGGTGCACCGCCCGCATCGGCGGTCGCGAGGGCGGCGGCGAGTGGTTCAGGGAGGTTCGCGGCGATCGCCGCGTCAATCCAGCGCTGAA
>CAXRAV010000041.1:0-2529 GCA_964228585.1 Candidatus Limnocylindrus sp.
TCCTGCCGTTGCAGATCTCGACGTCACCATCGCCTTGCGCGAAGCGGCGCTGGCGAGCGGCTTCCCTTCGTACGTTGGCGTGGCGCAGTCAAAGGACTCGTTTTATGGACAACACGCGCCAGAGCGAATGCCGATCGCTGATGATTTGAAGCGGCGATGGAAGGCGTGGATGGCGGGCGGCGCGATCTGCTCCGAGATGGAGGCGGCCACGCTCTTAATTGTTGCCGCAACGCTCGGTGCGCGAGCGGGGGGGACGATGCTGATCTTGGGGAACCCAGAGCAGCGACCAATGACTGCTGACGAAGAGGCCGCCTGCGATATCAACCGGGTGATCGATGTGGGAGTGGGTGGGCTGCGGCGTCTGATCGCAGCAGATCGGGCCAGCGGGCGACTTTCGCGCTGATCGCTATCCTGCGCAGATGAGCAACCTTCGCAGACACGCCGTCACCATCATCCCGGGCGACGGGGTTGGCCCCGAGGTCGCCCTTGCCACCCGACGCATCCTCGATGCGGCCGCCGCGCGTTCCGATGTCGCCTTCGACTGGGAAGAGGCGGAGGCTGGCGCCTCGGTCTTCCTCAAGGGCGATCAGACGGGCGTCCCGCAGGCGACCCGCGACAGCATCGAACGAACGCGTGTCGCGCTAAAGGGGCCACTCGAGACGCCAGTCGGATTCGGCGAGAAGAGCGCCAACGTCACGCTGCGCAAACTCTTCGAGACATACGCCAACGTGCGCCCCGCACGCGAACTACCAGGGATTCCAACCCGCTACAAGGGAGAAGGGATCGACATGGTGATCGTGCGCGAGAACATCGAAGATCTCTACGCCGGTATTGAGCATCTGCAGACGCATGACGTTGCGCAGGCGGTCAAGCTGATCACTCGAAAAGGTTCCGAGAAGATCATCCGCTTCGCCTACGAGCTTGCGCTGCGGGAGAACCGGAAGAAGGTCACGACAGCGAGCAAGGCGAACATCCTGAAGTTCACAGAGGGGATGTTCAAGCGGATCGGCGAGGAGCTCGCGGCCGAATATGCGCCAATAGAGGCGAACCACCTCATCATTGACAACGTCGCACACCAGATGGTGAAAGATCCAGCGCAGTTCGATGTGATCGTTGCAACCAACCTGCACGGCGACATCATCAGCGACCTTGCCTCCGGACTTGTTGGCGGCCTCGGCTTTGCATCGAGCGCAAACTACGGTGACGAAGTGGCAATCTTCGAGGCGGTCCACGGTTCCGCACCGAAGTACGCAGGGAAGAACGTCATCAATCCAACCGCACTCGTGCTCTCAGCCACCATGATGCTTCGCCACATCGGCGAACTCGATCTTGCAGACCAGGTGGAAGATGCCGTCCTCGCCACGCTCGAAGATGGGAAGGCACTTCCACAGGATGTTGTTCGCCAGCAGGGTGGCGACGTAGAGGCGGCGGTGAGCACCACCGGGTTCACGGACGCAGTCATTGAGAACCTCGGCCGCGGACCAACGAGCGTCCCGACCGCAGCGAGTCGTCCGCGCGCAAGGAGCGTGACGTCGCACCCGCGTTGGGTTGACGGTCAGAAGCGACTTGCAGAAGTGGGTCCTGCGACCGTCCTCGGCGTAGACATTTTTGTGGAGTCACTCCTCTCGCCAGCGGAGATCGGTGCCAAGCTTGCCGCGCTCTCGGGTCCAAACTTCGACCTGCGCATGGTCTCCTCGCGCGGCGTGGTGGTGTGGCCAAAGGCGGCGCCCGCGTTCGACCACGTTGGCTTCTTCCGTGCGCGATTCATCGCGCGCGATCAGACAGAAGCGGTGAGCAATGAAGAACTCCTCGCGCTGGTGACGCGTGTCGCGGGAGTTGCGCAGTGGGTGCACCTTGAGAAGCTTCGGTCGTGGGGTGGTGAAGAAGGCTTCACTCGCGCCGCGGGCGAATAGCAGCCTCGGCGTTGCAGGACTGATGTGCCAGGTCGAAGCGGAAACTCTCGCATGCAGCTGATTGCCCTCGGCTTCTTCATCCTCGCCGCGGGCGTCGCCTCTTCCGTGCAGGCGGTCGTCAACGCCGAAGTCGGACGACGCACGGATCCAATCACCGCCGCCACCGTCTCTTTTGCGGTTGGCCTCGCCGTGCTCCTGGTCGTCGGCGCGGTCAGCGGACGCCTCCAGCTTGCGGAGGCGACGCAGCTTCCGCCGCTCCTCTTGACGGGGGGACTCTTCGGCGTGCTCATCGTTACCGGCTTCGCCACCGTAGTTCCCGTGCTCGGCGTCACTGAGTCAACGCTCATCTACATCCTTGGCTCCCTTGCTGCGGCTCTCGCCATTGACGCCTTCGGCCTCCTCGGCGCGCCACAGATCCCCGTCACACTCACGCGCATTGCTGGGATCGTGCTCGCCGTGGTCGGCTTCTTTCTCGCTCGGCGATGAGCGAGCGACGACCAGGAGCGCAGTCAAAAGCAGGAGAGCCGCAGCGACCACTTGCGGAACCACTCGAAGAAGAGGCACCAGACGCGGCGGATCTGCTGCGCGGCGTCTTGCAGGACGAACGCTATGAGCC
>CAXRAV010000042.1:0-2670 GCA_964228585.1 Candidatus Limnocylindrus sp.
CCGCGACAGATGCCGAAGATCGGAAGCGCGCGCGCATCAGCGGCGGCGATCGCCTCCCACTCCAGCGCATCGCGCGCAACATCCATCTCAACGGCGCCATCGATTGCTTCGTTGTAGCGATCTGGATGTATGTCCGCACCGCCGGAGAGGAGGAGCCCCTGCATGCTGGCGAAGGCGGTTGCGCGCTGTGCCGCGGTTGCGTTGGCGGAGATCAGAATCGGCAACCCTCCAGCGCGACGGATTCCATCGGCGTATCGCGCGTTCACCAGTGCAACGCGTGCAGGATCAAGATCGGCGTCGTGATCTGCAACGGTGATCACGATGAGCGGCGCACGCATGTGCGTTATGCGCGAGCGGCGGCTGTCTTCGTCGCGGCGAGTTGCGAGAGCGAGGTGAGGAGGCGCGACACCTCATCCGCCGTGTTGTACGACATCAGCCCAGTGCGGAGTACGCCACCGTGCTCGGTGAGCCCGAGCGCGTCAATGGCATTTGGCGCGTAGAAGTCGCCACTCCATACCTGAATGCCGTCGCCTGCAAGGTGTTCGGCCGCTTCATCGGGCGAGGCAAAGTCCAGCGTGAAGGAGACGATGGAGGTTCGCTCGTGGAGCCGCGTACGATCCGTGATCCCGCGTACCTTCACACCGTCAATCTGCTCAAGTCCGTCGAGGAGTTGCCGCACGAGGTCTGTTTCGTAGCGCGTGATCGCCTTTAGGCCCGCACGAATCTCCCCGCGCCGTCCGCTGAGTGGCGCCTGGTCTGCCGGGTCGCCGAACTCGCTCCCGATCCAGGCGAGATGGTTGATCGCCGCCGTCACCCCCGCCATTGCCTCGAAGGCGGGCGTTCCTGTCTCCCATAGATCGTGCGCGGGACGCACTTTGTATCGGCCGAAACGCTCAAGGAGCGGCAGCTTTCCGTAGAGGAGGCCGGCGTGTGGTCCGTAGAACTTATACGGCGAGCAGAGGAGGAAGTCGGTATCGAGCGCCTGCACATCAATGGGGTAGTGGGGTGCGCTACACACGGCATCGAGCACGGTGATTGCTCCCACGGCATGTGCGGCCTCCACGATTCTCTTGGACGGATTGATCGTACCGAGCGCGTTGGAAGACATGCCGACGGCAACGATCTTTGTGCGCGGACCGAGGAGTGATGCGTAATGCTCCATGTCGAGTGTTGCATCTGCAGGGTTGAGGCGAATCACCTTCAAGACGAGCCCGTGATCTTCAGCAAGGAGTCGCCACGGACTGTAGTTTGCATCGTGATCAAGCTGCGTCAACACAATCTCATCGCCCGCCTGAAGCGCGCGCGCGAGTGAACGCGAGAGTTGGAAGTTCAGCGTGGACATGTTGGCGCCAAACTTCACCGTCTCTCGTGGTGCATTCAGAAGATCTTCCGCGGCGCGATGCGCCTCCTCTTCAACTTCGCCTTGTGCGCGTGAGGTGCTGAAGAAGCCGCCGTTGTTCGCGTTTGCGCGGAGGAAGAAGTCGGCGTAGGCATCGATCACCGCCTGCGGAACTTGTGTACCTGCGGGCCCATCGAGGAACGCGATCGGCCGGCCGTCAGGGAGCGTGTTGGCGAGTGAGGGGAATCGTGCGCGGATTGCCGCAACGTCATATGGCTTCATCGGTCCTCCTACTCGCTGATCCTAGAGCGCGCGCTTCGCCAGCGCGCACCCGCGCGCGCAACGAGCGCAATGCCCGCCCCGATAATGAGCGGGAGGAGGAGGGCCCCGATCAGTCCGAGAAGTCCGCCTGGTCCCGTCGCAACCCCGCCGTTCCGTGCATCGCCGCTCTCGGGGCTCACCGTCTGGCTGGGAGGCGCTGGCGGTGTGGTGTCCACGCTCGCGGCGATCTCGCCGAGAAGTCCCACAAGTGCGACGCCAGCGGTGAGCACGCCAGCGACGAGCGCCGCCAAGGTGAGAAGGCTCACCGCAAGGCTGCTGCGCGCTTCGCCCCCAAGGATCCGGAGTGCATCACGACGGTCAAGCGTGGTGAGGACGAGCGGTTGCCCCGCACCTCCTGCGGTCATCGTGCCGTTGCGAAGGAGCCCCACCACCGTTCCGCGATCGAGGGTACTGATCTGCTCCAGAACGACGCGGGCGGTGAGAGTAGGAGCGCTCGCCGCAAGTTCTGTGACCAGTGTGGATGTTGAAGCCTCCTTGAAAGAGCGTCCAGATGCGGCAAGTTCGGCAATGCTCCCCTCCCACTGGCGCTCAATGACGACAAGGCCGTCACCAAGCTTCTCGGCATCAACCTCAATGGACGCGCTGGAGCTTGTGACAAAGAATTGCACGCTGCGCACGGCGCGTTCAAGTTCGCGCCAGATATCTCCTTCGCGCACGAGGACGCGTTCGCGACGATAGACAAGTGGACGGTGATTCTCGTCTTCAAACGCCTCCGCCGCATCGATGCTCCCTTGTACGGCGAGGTAGCGGTCTTCCCCAACGAGCAGCGCCTCTTCTGGGGTGACGGGTGCAAGTCCCGCCATCAGGCGCGCGGAGCGAGCGCGTGTGCCACCGCGATGACTCGCCCACACCGCGAGTGCGATCAGTCCAGCGCCGAGTGCGAGCAGCCTCGCGCTCATCCGAGCGCTCGTCCCGTTGCAGGATCAATTGATTGTGTTGCACCAGCAATACTGGTGAGGATCAACTGTCCGCCGAGTAGCTCGGCGGCA
>CAXRAV010000043.1:0-4734 GCA_964228585.1 Candidatus Limnocylindrus sp.
AGGGAAGATCGGGAGCGATGGTGATCACTGGACGGTCACGCTCCCATCAGGTTCCGTGGTGCGCGCACCCAAGAGCCTTGGCGACATTGGCAGCAGCGGCGCGATCGGTGTGCGCCCAGAGAAGCTCACGCTGCTCGAGCCAGGCCAGGAGTCGAAGGGGAACGCACTCGAGGGGACGGTGGTGGACACCAGCTATCTCGGCGTGATCACCCAGTACGTTGTGGAAGGGAAGGGCGGCCTGCGCCTGCTCGTAAGCGAGCAGAACAAGGATCGCACCACGCGCAACGACACCTGGAGACCAGGCGAGAGTGTCACACTCACATGGAAACCGGAAAATGGCTTCGTCGTTGGCGATGCCGCAGGCGCCTAAGGCGCAGAAGGGGGTAACGGATGGACGCGGAGAAGAAGTTCGGAACTGAACTTGATCGGAGAACGCTCCTCAAGGCGGGTGCTGTTGCCGGCGCAGCCGCCTTCCTCGCCGCATGCGGGACCTCGGGAAGCTCGACGGCACCGAGTGCATCGGCTGGTGGAGATGAGACGCCAAGTGAAATCTTGAATTTTGCAAACTGGCCGTACTACATTGACGTTGATGATGGTGTAGATACCGCCACCGCCGACACTTCAGAGAGCCTTCGCCGCTTCCAGGCGGAGTACGGGACGAGGATTGAGTATCAGGAGTCAATCGACGACAACGACACCTTCTTCGGAACAATCAAGGCGCCTCTTGAGGCAGGACAAGATCCTGGATGGGACATCATCACGCCGACCACTTGGATGGCGAAGAAGATCGTCGATCTTGGTTGGGCGGAGAAATTCGACAAGTCGCACATGCCCAATTTCGTTGCGAATCTGGCCGATGAGTTTAAGGGCCGCACGGCGGATCCAACCAACGACTATCTCGCGCCATGGCAGTCGCTGATGACGGGGCTCGGCATCAACACGGCAAAGACCTCATCGTTCAGCACCGTCAATGGGCTCTGGAATCCGGCGCTTAAGGGTAAGGTCGCCTTGCTGACTGAGCTCCGCGATACCGTCGGGCTCGTGATGCTCGGAAACGGCAACGATCCATCGACGCCCACCCGGGCAACGTTTGACGCCGCGTTGGAGACGTTGAGAAATCAGGTTGAGACCGGGCAGATCCGGAAGCTCTCTGGTAACTCGTATACCGTTTTGCTGGAAGAGGAGAGTGCATTTGCGGCGATCGCCTGGTCAGGTGACGTTGGAATCATTCAAGCAGGTAAGCCCGAGCTCGCCTTCGTAGTTCCCGATGAGGGCGGAATGTACGCCACAGACAACATGCTCATTCCGAAAGGGGCGAAGCACAAGTACACCGCAGAGCTTTGGATTGACTTCTACTACCGCCCGGAGATTGCGGCGATCGTCGAAGCGTATGTCCAGTACATCTGCCCGGTGAAGGGCGCGGCGGAAGAGATCACCAAGATTGATCCCGCGCTCGCCACAAACCCGCTGATCTTCCCTGACGACGCAACCAAGAGGCGCCTCAAGGTGTGGGGCGAGGTCGCCGAAACAGAGCAGGCTTACTTCGACGAGCAGTTCAGCGCCTTCGTCGAAGGCGTCGACTCGTAATTCTGCGATAACGGAGGACGAGCGCATGAGGCTTATCCGTAGCCACCCAGCGCTCGTTCCCGCACTTCTGTTGGTACCGGGCCTTGCGTGGCTCGGCTCGTTCTATCTGGCACCGAACCTGCAGATGCTTGCATCGAGCCTCTGGAACGGAACTTTGGAGACTGGTTTCAGCTTCAACTTCTCGAACTGGGTCAACTATCCAAACGCATTCGGCACCTACCAGGAGCAGTACTTCCGCTCTATCCAATACGGATTCGCCGCAACACTGCTCTGCTTTTTCATTGCCTTCCCACTTGCCTACTACATCGCCTTCAAGGCGGGGCGGGCACGAAACATCCTCCTCTTCCTTGTTGTGGCCCCCTTCTTCACGTCTTACTTGCTGAGGACGATTGGCTGGCGCACCATCCTTGGCGACGACTCTGTCGTGCTGGGACCGTTGAAAGCGCTTGGCTTGATAGATCCTTCGGCCCGCATCCTCGACACCCCTTTCTCGGTTGTCGCTGGGATCGCATACAACTTCATTCCGTTCATGATCCTTCCCATCTACGTGTCCCTTGAGAAGATTGACCGTCGGCTACTTGAGGCGGCCCAGGATCTCTATGCGAGTAGTTGGGGTGCATTCCGACGCATCACCCTACCGCTTGCCATTCCTGGGATCTTCGCGGGTTCGCTCTTAACCTTCATCCCCGCTATCGGTGACTTCATCAATGCAGAACTTCTCGGAAATCCAAGTACGGCGATGATCGGGAACGTCATCCAACGTCAGTTCCTCGTGGTTCGCGACTACCCAACCGCCGCAGCACTTAGCTTCATGCTGATGGTCCTGATCCTTGCAGGGGTCGCGCTGTACGGGCGGCTTCTCGGCACTGACGAACTTACCTCAAAGGCAATCTGATGGGGATCATGCAGCGAATCACATCGGCAATCATTTCAAGAATTCTCGTCGTCTACGCAGCTCTCGCTCTCGTATATCTGCTTCTCCCAATCTTCATGGTGGCCCTCTTCAGCTTCAACGACCCGATCGGCAGATCGAATTACTCGTGGTCCTCGTTCACCTTTGACAACTGGTTAACGCTCTTCCGTGACCCCACGCTCGTCAAGGCGGTTGGAACTTCACTACGAATCGCTCTCGTCTCCACGCTCGTCGCTACGACCATCGGCACGCTCATGGCGATGGCCCTGGTGCGGTATCGCTTCCGCTTCCGTAAGGCGATCGATCTCTTCGTCTTCCTCCCCCTCGCCACTCCCGAGATCGTGCTCGGCGCTTCGCTGCTCACCCTCTTTGTCACCCTGCAGATTCCGCTCGGCGAACTGACGCTCATCCTTGCGCACGTGATGTTCAACGTGAGCTATGTGGTGGTGACCATGAAGGCGCGTCTCTCCGGTTTCGACATGCGCCTTGAAGAGGCGGCAGCCGACCTTGGTGCAACCCCATGGCAGACCTTCTGGAAGGTGACCTTTCCGCTGATTCTTCCGGGGATCGCCGCGAGCGCCGTCTTGGCCTTCGGCCTCTCGCTGGATGACTTCGTGATCACGCGCTTCAACGCTGGGCAGGTGCAGACCTTCCCTGTCTACATCTACCTGAAGGTGCAGAAGGGGATCCCGCCGCAGGTGAACGCATTCGCCACCCTCTTCTTTGTGGCCACCGTTTCACTGGTTGCCATCGGCGCACTCCTGCAGCGGCGTCGCGCTAATCTGAAGCCATGAGCAGCGCGAAGCCAATCCCAGGACACGAGGTTATCTCCACCGTCTGGGGCAGGGCTGCCAGCGTCGATGTTGAGCGCGGTGAAGGCGCGTGGCTCATCGATCGCGCCGGTGAGCGTTGGCTCGACTACACCTCGGGAATCGGCGTAGTGAACACTGGTCACGCACATCCGAAGGTTGCGGCAGCGATTGCCGAGCAGGCGACCAAGCTGATTCACGGTCAGCAGAACATCGTGTATCACGAGCCAGGTCTCCGGCTGCACGAACGACTGAGCAAGGTCCTACCAGGCGGCCCGTGGGGCGTCTTCCTCTCCAACTCAGGGAGCGAAGCGGTAGAGGCGGCGGTCAAGCTTGCGCGCCGGGCCACCAAGCGACGCGTGATCCTTGTCTTCCGCGGCGGATATCACGGCCGCACGGCGCAGACAATGGCGATGACCACAGCGAAAAACGTCTATCGCGGCCACTTTGAGCCGCTCCCCGGCTCCGTCTATCCGACCGCATTCCCGTACTGCTATCGCGCACCGGTTGCCGCACGTGACGCAAGTGCGCCAGGGAGCGGTGGATCATGTGCCGGTTGCAGCTGCCGATGGGAAGAGGAGTGGGAACTCACGCTGCACACGCTGGCCAACGCAGAGGATGTGGCCGCGGTCATCGTGGAGCCGGTGCTCGGCGAAGGGGGATACGTCGTTCCACCTGCGAGCTTCCTCCCCCGTCTGCGCGAACTCACACGCGAACTCGGGATCCTGCTGATTGCAGACGAGGTGCAGACGGGATTCGGTCGCACGGGGAAGATGTTCGCCGTGCAGCACCAGGATGTGGAGCCAGACATCCTGGTGATGGCCAAGGGGATCGCCTCTGGTCTCCCCCTCTCCGGTCTCATCGCGCGCAAAGAACTCCTTGCGAGCTGGGCGCCAGGGACGCATGGCGGAACGTACGGTGGCAACGTGATCGCGTGTGCCGCAGCGCTCGCCACACTTGACGTCATTGAGAACGAGAGGCTCGTTGAGAACGCCGCGACGCGCGGTGCGCAGATGCTCGCCGGCATGAAGAAGATCGCGGTCGGACGGAGCGGGATCGGTGACGTTCGTGGACTTGGACTGATGCTCGCCTTTGAATTCGTGAAGCCGGGCGAAGGAGACGGTCGGACGCCAGACCCTGACACCGTCAAGCGCGTCATTGCCGAAGCGAACAAGAGAAGGTTGCTCCTCCTATCGGCTGGCCCATACGGTCAGGTGATCCGTATCATTCCGCCTCTCGTTACCAGCGCCGAAGAGGTTGAGCTCGCGCTCAAGATCCTCGAGGAGTCGCTTGATGCGGCCGGAGTGTCGAGAGGCTAGCCGCGTCGTTTAAGCGCTATCCGCGCACCGCGCTGACGAGCTCATCTGGGGCCGGCGGGAGCGGATCTGGAAGCTCAGGCACCCATGTGCTTACGAGTTCGCGTGT
>CAXRAV010000044.1:0-7610 GCA_964228585.1 Candidatus Limnocylindrus sp.
GAGGTGCACCTCTGACCCTGTGGCAATGAGGATCACCTTCGCCTGCGTGCTCGCTTCGCGGACCACGTACGCGCCTCGCCTCACACCAGCCGCCGCTCCGGTGATGGAGCCAGGGAGTACGGGCAGCTTCTGTCGTGTGAATGCGAGCACCGTTGGTGCGCTGCGTCGCTCGATGGCAACGCCCCATGCATGTGCAGCTTCATTCGGATCTCCCGGACGGAAGAAGCGCAGGTTGGGAATTGCACGCAGCGCGGCGTAGTGCTCGACTGGCTGATGGGTGGGGCCATCTTCACCTAGGCCAATGGAGTCGTGCGTGAAGACAAAGATGCTGCCGAGCCCGGCGAGTGCTGCGAGTCGCAGCGAGCCGCGCATGTAATCGCTGAAGGTGAGGAAGGTGGCGCTGAATGGGATCAGTCCGCCGTGATATGCGATCCCGTTGGTGATCGCCGCCGCCGCGTGTTCGCGCACGCCGAAGCTGATGTTGCGACCAGACTCCGTTGCGGTGAAGCGGCCACCCTCATGGATGTCGGTGAGGTTTGACTCTGAGAGGTCGGCGCTTCCCCCGATCAGTTCGGGAAGCACTGTGGCGAGCGCCTTGATGCTCGACTGGCTGACGTTGCGTGTCGGCGCGTCACCGCCGAGTTCGTAAGCGGGCAGCGCGCGCTCCCAGCCGCTCGGCAGTCGGCCCGCCATGCGGCGCTGGAGTTCTGCCGCCTCCGCAGGGAAGGCGGTTGCGTAGGCGAGGAGTCTCTTGGCATGCGCTGCAACGAGTGCCTCACCACTGGTGATCGCGCTGCGGTAGAACTCGGAAACATCGGCGGGAACGTCAAAGGTTGCATCCGGATTTGCGCCGTATGCCGCCTTCGTGAGCTTCACCTCGTCCGGGCCGAGCGGTGCGCCGTGCGACTTCTGGCTCCCCGCCTTGTTCGGTGAACCGAAGCCGATCACGGTGCGGACAGCGATGAGGCTCGGTCGGTCGTCGTTGATTGCTGCGCTGATCGCCGAATCGATGGAGGCAACGTCGTTGCCGTCCGCAACGCTGCTCGTGTGCCAGCCGTAAGCGTCAAAGCGCTTCTTTACATCTTCCGACCAGGCGGTTGATGTTGGCCCATCAAGTTGAATCAAGTTGTCATCCCAGAGGTAGATCAACTTGCCAAGCTTCAGGTGGCCCGCGAGCGATGCCGCTTCTGATGCGATCCCCTCCTGGAGGTCGCCGTCTGAGACGATCGCGAAGACGCGGTGATCGATCACGGTGTGTCCTGGCCGATTGAATTCTTCGGCGAGGCGCCGCTCGGCGATCGCCATACCGACACCGTTCGCGAATCCCTGACCGAGCGGACCGGTGGTGGCCTCAACGCCCGCGGTGAGACCGTACTCCGGGTGGCCAGGCGTGAGTGAACCCCACTGTCGGAACGACTTCAGGTCATCAATCGTGAGCCCGTATCCAGTGAGATGAAGCAGTGAATATAGGAGCGCGCTGGCATGGCCGTTGGAGAGAACAAAGCGGTCGCGATCGAACCAGCCGGGAGTTCGAGGTGCATGGCGGAGGTGGCGTGTCCAGATGGTGTGCGCCATCGGCGCGCAGCCCATCGGGGCGCCGGGATGGCCAGAGTTTGCCGTCTGGACGGTGTCAATTGCGAGGGTGCGGATCGTGGTGATTGCGGACTGCTCGAGTCGTGGGTCCAAAGGTAACCCCCTTGATGTTGGCTGGTGTCCGTTGATTGTAGACTCCCTCGGAGTCAGTAGTACTGGAGGCGCAATGCCCCGAAGAAGCCTCATGAGTCGCCGGCCAACGAGCGTGCGCGCGGTCGCCGAAGTTGGCGTGCTGGTCGCCATGCTGATCTGGGCGGCCAACTTCACGGTGGTGAAGGCGGCGGTCACCGCGTGGCCGGTGCTCCCCTTCTCCGCGATCCGCATCACCGCTGCAGGGATCATCGTGCTCCTCTGGACACAACTGCGCGGCGGGAGTATCCGGATGGCACCCCGCGATCTCGCGATCACAGGCCTCTTTGGCGTGGTTGGCCAAGGAACCTATCAACTCCTCTGGGCTGGGTCACTCGGAACCATCAACGCCGGAACAAGCGCGCTGTTGATTGCGGTTACTCCATTCCTCACGGCGATCTTTGCGGCGCTTCTTCGCATAGATCCGCTACGTCCCGCAACGATCGCTGGCGGCTTGATCGCATTTGCGGGCGTTGCGGCGGTGGCGTTGGGTGAAGGGGCGGGCGCATTCGGTGGGACGACCGCTGGCGTCACTGCAACGCTCCTCGCCGCCGCCTGTTGGGCCTCGTATCTTCTCGCCGGCGCACGGGTGATCCCGCGCACTGGCGCACTTGCGTTCACAGGGTGGAGCATGGTGATCGGTGGGGCCGTGTTGATTCCATTCGGCGCGAGTCAGTGGGCAGACCTCGGTTCCCCCGCAATCCCTGCGGTTGCACTCTTTGGCATCCTCTATGCCACATTCGGTTCGAGCAGCCTCGCCAACGTCCTCTACTTCACTGCGGTGCCGGTGGTTGGCCCTGCGCGCGTGGCGAGTTTCCAGCTCCTTGTCCCGTTCCTTGCCGTGGTGATTTCCGCGGTTGTCCTTGGTGAGGCACTCGAACCGGTTCAGGCAATCGGCGGTGCGCTCATCTTGCTCGGCATCTGGGCGGGTCGCCAAACCCAACTCCCGCTCCGCCGCCGGCTGCGATAGACTCCGTCAGGCTCGCTCGGTAGTCACTGAGCGCCCCGCCGATACATAGGAGGCAGAGGGGACGAGATGGCGACGAAGTTTGTGTTCGTCACCGGTGGCGTCACTTCCTCCCTCGGCAAGGGGATCACCGCCGCATCTGTCGGCCTCCTCCTGAAAGCGCGTGGGCTGCGCATCTCCGTCATCAAGCTCGATCCGTACCTCAACGTCGATCCAGGCACCATGTCGCCGTATCAGCACGGCGAGGTCTACATCACCGATGACGGCGCAGAGACGGATCTCGATCTTGGTCACTATGAGCGCTTCATTGATGTGAACCTCTCCCAAGCGTCCAACGTCACGACCGGTCGCATCTACTCGACCGTGATCGCACGCGAGCGCCGCGGCGACTATCTCGGTGGGACCGTGCAGGTGATCCCGCACATCACCAACGAGATCAAGGAGCGCGTTCTTCGACTCGGTGGCGACGATGTTGATGTTGTCATCGTTGAAGTTGGCGGAACGGTGGGAGACATTGAGTCACTGCCATTCATTGAAGCCATTCGTCAACTCAAGAAGGACGTTGGTCGCGGTAATTCGCTCTACATCCACGTCACGCTCCTCCCAGAGCTTGCAGCAACGGGCGAGCTGAAGACGAAGCCAACGCAACACTCGGTCAAGGAGCTGCGCGGCAGCGGCATTCAGCCCGATGTGATCATCCTCCGCGCCGATCACCCGGTCCCAGATGACGTGCGCGAGAAGATTGCGCTCTTTACGGACGTAGCCGTAGAGGCAGTCGTCCCCGCCACCACTGCACGCACCATCTATGAAGTGCCGTTGCAGTTCGAGAGGTTCGGACTCGGCGACCTGCTCACCCGCGAACTTGGAATCAGCGCCTCCGTTCCCGATCTCACCAAGTGGGAGCAGCTTGTTGCGCAGATCGTTGCCGAGAAGCCAGCCGTTGAGATTGCAATTGTGGGCAAGTACACCGAACTGCCAGACGCATATCTCTCCGTTACCGAGGCGCTGAGGCACGCAGGTTGGGCACACGGAGTGGACGTACGGGTGCGCTGGGTGAACGCGGAGCAGCTCGATGACGCGGATGCAGCACACGTGTCCGCACAGCTTGCCGGCGCTCATGGCGTGCTTGTGCCAGGCGGCTACGGATATCGGGGGATTGAGGGGAAGATCCGCGCGGCTCGCATGGCGCGTACCGAGCGCATTCCGTACCTCGGACTCTGCCTTGGGCTGCAGATTGCGGTGATTGAGTTCGCGCGCGAGACCCTCAGCTCAGCAGACGCGAACTCAACGGAGTTCGACATGTTTACGAAGTACCCGGTCATTGACTTCACGCCAGACCAGCGTGGCGTAGAGGAGAAGGGGGGCACCCAGCGGCTCGGCCTCTATCCGGCGAAGCTCGCCGCAGGGTCGCGCGCCGCCACCGTCTACGGTTCGGAGATTGCCTACGAGCGGCACCGCCACCGCTTTGAGGTGGCAAATCGCTTCAAGCCACAACTTGAGGCGGCTGGGATGAGCTTCTCTGGCGTCTCACCAGATGGTCGTCTCGTGGAGATCATTGAACTCGCCGATCACCCATGGTTTGTTGCGAGCCAATTCCACCCGGAATTCACCAGCCGTCCGCTTCGGCCGAACCCGCTCTTTGATGGGTTTGTTGGCGCTGCACTCGCACTCAAGGAGGGCCGCCTCGCCGCCTACACTCCGCGAATGGTCGGAGTGCGCGATGATGAGACGGTACAGGCGGAGCGCCGCAAGGCAATTGAGGCGGCTGCACATAAGGCGGCGACTCGCAGCAACGGAACAGGAGCAGCATCATGAAGTTCTTCCTTGATACGGCGGACATCAGCGAGATCAAGACCGGCATCAGCTGGGGAATCGTTGACGGCGTCACGACGAATCCGTCGCTTTACGCCAAGGTGGGTGGCTCCTATGAAGAACTTCTCAAGGAGATCTGCGGGCTGACCAAGGGCCCAGTCTCCGCCGAAGTGATCAGCGACGATGCTGATGGCATGGTGAAAGAGGGGCTCGCCTTCGCAAAGATCGCCGCAAACATTGTGGTGAAGGTTCCAATGACTACGGATGGCCTCGCCGCCATCAGTCGCCTGAAGAGCGAAGGGATCAAGACGAACTGCACGCTGATCTTCACCGCCAACCAGGGGCTCCTCGCCGCAAAGGCGGGCGCTTCGTTGATCAGCCCATTCGTGGGCCGGCTCGATGACATCAGCGAAGACGGGATGACGGTGATCCGCGAGCTTGCGGAGATCTTCTCGCACTACGAAGAGCTTGATCACTGCGAAATTCTTGCCGCCTCCATCCGTCACCCACGCCACGTGACCGAAGCTGCGCTTGTCGGTGCACATGTTGCAACGATGCCGCTGAAGGTTCTTGAGCAGATGTCGAAGCATCCGCTCACGGATAAGGGGATCGCCGTCTTCAAGGCGGACTGGGCGAAGGCGAAGGGCGGAAAGTAACGTTGTTCCCGCCCCCCGTTGACGGGGCGACGCACATCCCATAGAGTCTGCTCATCCCCCCCACTCCTCCTTCGCAGAGGCGCTGGACGTTTCGTGCGGGGATCCAAGGAAACACCCACAACGAGGAAGGTACCCAACCCCATGTCAATGAACGACCCACGCAACCGCGGACCCCGACGCGGGCCCCGACGCGGCCCAGGGATGAACAGGGGTCAGGGTGGCATGCGCATGCCGCACGGTTCCCTTCCACAAGATGTTGAGGTGTTGTCAGAGGCCGACCTCGCCGCTGAAGGACTACTGACGTTTGCAGCGCTCGCCAACATGACGGCGAGTGAGCTCATGGCGGCGGCAAAGAAGTTCAACGTCACCGCCTCTCAGCAGGAAGATCTCCCCCGAGTGATCCAGAAGATCCTCACCGCACAGGCGGAAGAGCAGGGTCAAGTGTGGGCAGAGGGCATCCTCGAGATTGTTGATGAAGGCTACGGCTTTGTTCGACGCAACGGACTCCTTCCGAGCGCAGACGATGTCTACGTACCGTCACCGATGCTGCGTCGCATTGGACTCCGACAAGGCGACACGATCGGTGGCGTTATTCGCGCACCACGCGAGGGTGAAAAGTTCTGGGGAATGCTTCGCGTCGAGATCATCTCCGGAACAGATCCAGAGTCAGCGCGTCGCAGACCGCACTTCGGAGACCTGACGCCAATCCATCCGATCGAGCTCATCAACCTAGAGACAGATCCTTCGAATCTTTCGCAGCGCCTCATCAACCTGGTGAACCCGCTCGGGAAGGGGCAGCGCGCGCTAATCGTTTCGCCACCAAAGGCTGGTAAGACGAGCCTCCTCAAGCAGATCGCACAGGGTGTGACCGCGAACTATCCAGAGATCTCGCTCATGGTCTGTCTCATTGGCGAGCGACCTGAAGAGGTGACCGACATGCGCCGCTCCGTGAAGGGCGAGGTGATCTCCTCAACCTTTGACGAGCCAACAGAGAATCACACGCACGTTGCGGAAATGGCACTGGAGATTGCGAAGCGACGCACCGAGGCAGGGGCCGATGTGGTGGTGCTGCTCGACTCCATCACTCGACTCGCCCGTGCGTACAACCTGGCACTCCCGCCCTCAGGACGAACACTCTCCGGTGGTATTGATCCGATCGCGCTCTACCCACCAAAGCGCTTCTTTGGCGCCGCGCGCAAGCTCGAAGAGGGCGGATCACTCACGATCATCGGCACCTGCCTCGTGGACACAGGTTCCAAGATGGACGACGTGATCTACGAAGAGTTCAAGGGGACTGGTAACTCCGAACTCGTCCTCGACCGCAAGCTTGCCGAGAAGCGCATCTTCCCGGCCATCGACGTGCAGCGCTCTGGCACACGTCGCGAGGAGCTGCTCCTAGATGAGGCGACTCTCAAGATGGTCTGGACCATGCGCCGCATGCTCTCCGCCGTCGGCGCAAACGAGGGGATTGAGCTTCTGCTGAATCGCATCGCAAAGACCGAGTCGAACGCCCAGTTCCTTGCCTCACTCACGAAGGGGACCGAAGGGTCGAACCCGGCCTAGAGAGCACCCTCCTCGCCTCTCCTGAGCACGGTTCGGGGGCGGGTAGAATGAGGGTTGAGATCGGAGGCAACGATGACGAGAACTGGTCGCGGGCGTTCTAGGTATTCAAGGCAGGGACTGCTCAGCGGCGCGCGTCCAGGCACCCTCTGGTTCCGACTCCTAGCGGCCATCCGTCGCCGAGGATTCGCGGTGCTCCGCACCCTAGAACGTGCTGGAGACCGCGCGCTGAGCTTGAGCCTGTTCCGCGCCGGCGAATTCCTTAGGCACCCCCTTCCGCGTCGTGTCCGTGTGCATCCGAAACTGCGAGAACGCACGAGCGGACTGGCCGCAGCTGCAATCCTCCATCGCCTCACCCCAAGACTGGAAGAGTGGGGAGTCTTCCGCTTCCTCTCGCGTCGTCGAACGAGACTTGTCAAGCGACTTACAGGGTTTCAGCGCGCTCCCGAGCAGGCAGCGCCGATTGGCATTGCGCTACTTCTTGGGGTTGCGATCGTTGCCAGCATTCTTCCTGGTCCAGCAGTTGACCAGCGAGCACTCGCCCTCGATGACGGAGGGTTTACAGGAGTTCCTGAGGCTCTTGACCCGGTCATCCCAGCGCTATGGGGGGCCGCAGTTGACCCAGATCGTAGTGCCGAAACAGGAGAGTTAAGCGCCGTCGCGCTCGCTGGCGTGGGCACCGAAGATCCGCTTGCGCCAGGTGCGCTTGGGTGGCGTCCGATCGAGGCGGCTCGTGACGCGTCGGTTGTCGTCAACGCGAGCGCCGATACGGCGCTGCTGGACGGACCACGAATTCTCGAAGACGGCACCATGCTTCTCCCCGCCGCGGTTGATCTCAACATCTTGGATGGTCGGGCGCATGTCCAAATTCATGTGGTGCAGAAAGGGCAGAC
>CAXRAV010000045.1:0-5641 GCA_964228585.1 Candidatus Limnocylindrus sp.
GAGATCCTCGGCGCGCTCGGCGCGAGCGGCGGTCGCAGCGATCACTCGCTCGGCACGATCGCGCTCCTTGCGCATCCGCGTGCACGCGCAGTTGACTGCTCGTTGCTCGACGCGACGAGTCGCATTCGCCTCCTGACTGCACCCGCGCGTTTTGCATCGAACGCCGCGGCTGGCGCTGTGATCTCGTTGATCCCATGGGGCGGCGGCGCTACGGTCAGCACCGAACGACTGCGCTGGCCGTTGCAGCGCGAACGACTACACGAAGGGAGCACGCGAGGACTCTCCAACGAAAGTCTCGGCGCGCCATTTGTTGATCTACATGACGGTTCACTGCTGATCAGCGAAGGGCCAGACCCACGCGATCCGATACATGAGAAGTAGAGAGGTGAAGATGAACACACGGTGGAGCCTGTTGGATTTGGTCGCGCTTTCGGTCATCGGAATCAGCTGCGGTGCACTCTTTGCTGGGTGGAACCTGCTCTGGGGTGCGCTCACCCCGCTCTTTGCACTCGTCTTGCCGCTCCAGTATCTGCTGCTCGCGGGGACGTGGGTGATCGCCGGTCCACTCGCTGGTCTGATCATCAAGCGACGCGGCGCCGCACTCTTCGGTGAGTTGATCGCCGCTTCGGTCTCGTTTCTGCTTGCAAGCCAGTGGTCCATTGATGCGCTCTTCTCCGGAGCGGCACAAGGGCTCGGTGCAGAGGTCGTCTTCCTCCTCTTCGGGTATCGCGTCTGGGGCTGGCCCGTGGTCGTTGCCGCTGGTGCAGCCTCTGGTGTTGGGATGGCGCTGCACGATCTGCCGCTCTACTTCGCGGGGGTCGACGCAAGCTACGCCGCGCTCTTGGCGGCGGCGATGGTCGTGAGCAGCGCGCTCCTCGGCGGTGGCGGTGCGCTGCTGCTGCACCGCGCGTTGCGACGCAGCGGCGCACTTGACGCGATTGGTGCCTGAGTCGCTTCCTCAGATTGAGATCGCCGATCTGGTCTGGCGACCAGCGGGTGCTGATGCGCCGACGCTCGATCTGCGCGGATACAGGCTGCATCTCCGAGGCGGCGAAACGCTGCTGATTAGCGGCGCATCTGGAGCCGGGAAGAGCACGCTCGCCGCAGCATGCGCCGGACTTCTCGGCACACTCGTACCTGGTGAACTGCAAGGGACGCTTCGCGTCGGCGGGGTTGATCTCGTTGCGGCGGCAGCCGCGCGCGAACCCGGCCCGCCCGCCACGCTCCTCGAACAGATCGGCGTGATCCTGGCGGGGCCGGCGCCTCGCCATGCACTCCCTCGACTGACAGATGACGTGGCACTCGCACTGGAGAGTCGCGGGGTTCCCGCAGCGTTGATCCATACGAAAGTGCGCGCCGCAATCACCGCTGCTGGACTTCCCGAGAGCGCGGGCGAGAGTGATGTGGATCGCTTGAGTGGAGGGGAGCGGGCGCTCGCGTCAGCGGCTACCGCACTTGTAGCTGACCCCACACTCCTGATTGCTGACGAACCGCTCGCCGGACTTGATGTGATGCGAGCATCAGCACTTGCAACACAAATCAAATCGCTCCACGCAACGCGCGTGCTCGTAGCCCACGAGCTCGAGCCCTTTTCGTTTGCCACCCACACGATTCACCTTGGAAACGGTCGTGCAGTTCCGCGCCCCGCAGTGTCACGCGCGGGAGCGTTCATCGAGCGGTCTGCATCGGTTGGGTTAGGTTCGACGAACAGCGACGTGGTCCTGCAACTCTTCGCTGCTTCGAGTGCGGATCGGCCGAACGTGCCTCCCGTGAACATCACGATGCGATCGGGGGAGTTGACGCTCTTGAGTGGCGAAACCGGGAGCGGGAAATCGACACTCCTCGCGCTCGCTACAGGTGCTCTCCCACTCGATCGTGGTGAACGCAACGTTACGGGCCAGGTGATCCCCTACGTGCCACAAGACCCGGGGCTTCTCCTCGGCGCGCGATCGCTCGCGCAGATGCTTGCGCCTGGGGACGTGGCGCGGGCCGAAGCGTTCGCCAGAGATCTCGGCGTTGCAGATCTGATGAGTCGTCCCGCGTCTCGTTGCTCCGATGGTGAGCGTCGCCGACTCGCACTCGTACTCACGGCATCACAACATCCAACCGCCTTGTTGGTCGACGAGCCGACGCTCGGCTTAGATGATGTATCGGCCGCACGCGTGATGACTCTGTTGGCTGATCAGGCGCGCGCCGGTTGCTCAATCCTTGTTGCAACGCATGACGGGCGAGCTGCGCGTGCGGTGCCGCCAGATCTGCTCCGCACCGTTCATCACCCAACGGGGACAACTGGCGTCGTGGGCGGCGGTGAGCCGTCGGTGATTGGCCGAGGCGTGCAACTCGCAAGTGATCTACTTAGCCCAGCACCAGTGAAGCGACTGATTGGAGTCTCAAATCCGTTGACGCGCCTTGGCCTTGCGATCTTCTGGTTTGCCCTCTCGGTGATCAGTCCAGCTACGGCGGTTGCACAAGGGGCGATCGCACTCCCTGCGCTGATCGTTGCCTGGAGCTCGGGCGTACAGTTTTTGGCGACACTGCGACTCGCGCTTGCGCTCGCACCAGCGATCGCAGGGTTAGTGATCGCAAACTTGATCGGCGGTGCAAGCCCAGAGGCGGCCTTCGGCGCGGGGCTTCGACTTGTCGCGTTTGCGGCGGGGAGCCTGGTGTTTCTCCGTCCCTTTGAGCCACTGCGTCTCGCCGACGGTGCACTCCAACACCTGCGTGCGCCGTTCGCCCCCACACTCACCTTTCTCGCAAGTGCGGCCACACTTCCAACGCTAATGCGCGAGGCGAGGGAGCGGCGGGCGATTCGACAACTCTCACACCGCGGAAGTGACCCACTCCTACTCGCCGATCTCTTTGATGCGGCGATTCGCGCAGTCCCTCGGCTGGCGATCGCCCTTGAGGTGCGCGGTGTCCGCCTCCCGTCGCGAGCCCGCCCTGCGAGCGCATCACGACCCTCAACGTTCGGTCGTGCGGATCTGCTGATCGTTCTCTTAAGCGCGGGGGGTCTCCTGGTGAGCGTTGCGCGTGCGGTGATTGAACGCCTTACACTCGCCGTATGAGTCCACTCGATGCGCGGCCGGTTGCGGGAGACGGAGCGCCGCCCTTTGCTCTGCGCGATGCTGACGGCGTTGAGCGCACACTGAGCGCCGCTGCTGGTAATTGGCTCGTCCTCTACTTCTATCCAAAAGACGACACCCCCGGATGTACGATTGAGGCCTGTGAGTTTCGAGATGCGGAGCGCGCGCTGCAGGAGGCTGGCGCAATCGTTTGGGGGGTGAGCCCAGACGATGAGGCGAGTAAGGCCGCCTTCCGTGACAAGTTCCAACTCAACTTTCCCATCCTTGCCGATGTGGGTCATCAGGTGGCCGAGGCGTACGGAGTTTGGGGGGAGCGCACAGTTGGGGATCGAACCTTTACAGGGACGCATCGCGTCACCTTCCTGATCAACCCTCAGGGGAGGGTGGCACGTGTCTGGGGGAGCGTCACCCCGACCGGTCATGCGGCAGAAGTGCTTGCGGAGATCAACGCGCAACGAGCCTGATCCGCCGTACCTCGTCGAAGGCGTCCACGAGGCGCCCCTGCTAGAATTTCCGCAGAGAAACGCGGTCCCACCGTCGGCAAGAAAGGTTGATCGTGACCCTCGAGACGCAGGACTTTCTGGTTCAGCCAGTCGATGCTTCGTGGCTTCAATGCAACATTGAGTGCCAAGAGGCCTGCCCCGTTGGCACCAACTGCCGCGGGTACCTGAACCTCGCCGCTGAGGGGAAGTTCGAAGAGGGGTACCTCCTCTCCCGCGAGCCGAATCCGATCGCCGCGATGTGCTCCTACGTCTGCTCCGCCCCCTGTGAGCGCGCCTGTCGCCGTGGCGACATTGATCGCCCGCTCGCCATCCGCGCGATGAAGCGATTCTTGGTTGAGTGGCACGCTGCCTCGGGAATCCCCGACGTTGCACCGCAGATCACGCCGCGCGCAGAACGCGTGGCGGTGATCGGTGCCGGTCCCGCAGGTCTCTCCGTGGCGCGCGAACTTGCCGTCAAGGGCTACCAGGTCACCGTCTATGACAGCCTGCCGTACGGCGGCGGCACCATGCTCATTGGCGTCCCAGCGTTCCGCCTGCCGCGCGAAGCAATTGAGACCGATGTCCGTCTCATTGAGAAGCTCGGCGTGAAGTTTGTCTACAACACGCAGATCGGACGCGACATCACCTTTGAGCAGTTGCAGGAGGACTTCAACGCGATCGCCATCTGTGCCGGGGCCATGGATCCGGTGGCGCTCGATGTCCCGGGGAGTGATCTTGAAGGTCTCGTCTACGGCGTCGACTTCATGAAGAGCGCCAACCTTGGCGAGCCGCTCAGCGTTGGCCGCGACGTGGTGGTCATTGGTGGCGGATACACCGCTATGGACTGCGCACGCACCTCACTCCGCCATGGTGCCGAACACGTCACCATCGCGTATCGCCGCACGCGCTCCGAGCTTGTTGTTGACGAAGAGGAGCTTGGCGAAACGGAACGTGAGGGCGTGGACATGGCCTTCCTCGTCTCACCCCTAGAGCTGATCGGTGAGAACGGGAAGATCACCGGCGTGCGCATGATCAAGAATCGACTCGGCGAACCGGATGCATCTGGTCGACGCAGCCCTGTCCCGATCGAAGGCTCCGAGTACATCTTGAAGGCGGACACCGTCATCCCCGCCGTTTCGCAGGCGGCAGACCTCACCTTCCTTCCCGTGCAAAGTACCTTTGAAGTTGCGCGTGGTCGCGTGAAGGTTGACCCAGCCACGTACGCCACCAACATCCGTGGCGTCTGGGCGTGTGGAGACTTCGTTACCGGTCCTGCAACCATGATTGAGGCGGCGGGTCACGCCAAGAAGTGCGCATACGCCATCGATCGCTACCTCGCGGGCGCGGTGCAGGTTCAGGTCGATGCGAACGTGCGCATCACCAGTTCGTGGCGCCACGACATGCCGGAGTTCTACGACCGAATTCCGCGTCAGCACATCCCTGTACTTCCGCTCGCGGAGCGACTCCCGTCCGCCGACGCCACGGTGAACTTCACCACACAGGTCGAGCTCGGCTACGGGGCGCAGCAGGCGATCGCCGAGAGCACGCGCTGCTTGATGTGCAACTACAACATCTGGTTTGACCCAATGCGCTGCGTCCTCTGCGGCGCCTGTGCCGACGTTTGCCCCGAGGGGGTGATCCACATGGTGGACATCAATCAACTGAAGGCTGAAGGGGCGCTCCCAGAGCTCTCCGAGGCGTACGGCTGGGAGAACGGCGGGGCCATGATCCTGGATGAGGAGCGCTGCATTCGCTGCGCCCTCTGCGTCAAGCGCTGTCCCTTCGACGCCATTACGATGGAGAAGTTCGAACTGCAGGAGATCAGCTCGGATGGGCGCCTCTATAAGGAGTCCTACCGCGACGGTCAGCTCGCAGGGGTGGCCGGCACAGGAGGAGGAGCACAGTGAGCCTACTCGCGAAGGTCGATCAGGCGGGTCGCCGATCCTCCGCATGGCGCTCCATCTTCCGTAACTCCTATCCGAACGACGAGCGCAGCCGCGCCTACGCGGTGATGAACAATGTCTTCCTCCACCTTCACCCGGTACGCGTGCGTCAACACGCGGTGAAATTCGCCTA
>CAXRAV010000046.1:0-4908 GCA_964228585.1 Candidatus Limnocylindrus sp.
GCTCGCATGGCTTGACGGGACGCAGGTGGATGATGGCACTGCTACAGAGATCGGCATCTTCACGCAGCTCTGCGCAACGGATCCCAGTCGCTACAAGGGGATCGTAGGACTCTGCACCGATCTTCGAATGGTGCGCAGACGCGGCGTTGCACCCGCGGACGGTATCAACCTGTTTGTCTCCGGTGCGATCCAGTCTGTCGGCGAGATCACCTGGTCTGTAGATGATGCGATCAACGCGATGGTGCGACTCCGGGATCGAGCGTAGGCACTATGAATCCGCTCTTCGCGATTAGTCGCGCCGTCCTGCTGCGCATGAGTCGCGCCGCAGCCCTCGGCACACTGGTGCAGCGCACCGGATGGGGGCGCCGGGCGGTGCAGCGTTTCGTTGCGGGGAACACTATTGATGAGGCGGTCGCAGTTGCGCTGGAGGCGAAGCGACGAGGCTTCACCGTCACGCTGGATCGACTCGGTGAGGCGTCCACTGGCACGGCGGCAGACGCGTACGCGGCAGATGCGTCGCGGCTCCTTGAAGCGCAGGCTGCGGCAGGACTTGAACCGAACGTCAGTGTGAAACTCACGGCGATCGGCCTCTCGGAGGGGGAGCGCGTTGCCGCTGGACGCCTTGAAGTGATCCTTACGGTTGCCCAGCGGGTCAACGGATTTGTTCGGGTGGATGCGGAGCACGGGGAGAGCCTCGACGCGCTGCACCGAATCGTCCTCGCTGCACGCAGAGCAGGGAGGCCCGTTGGGACGGTGATTCAAGCGAACATGCGCCGTGCGCCTGCAGATGTTGCGCACCTGACAGCGGCGGGAGTGCCGATTCGTCTTGTGAAGGGTGCATACGATCCAGGGCCTGATGGGATCGGCGAGCCAGCCGCCGTGGATGCCGCCTATCTTGCGCTTGCCACACAACTGATGGCGACGACCGTTCCGCTCGCCTTCGGCACCCATGACGATCGCATCCTTGACCAACTCGCCGAGCGGGGTCGCGGACGCGCCGAGGCGCAACTTCTTTACGGCGTGCGCAGCGACCTTGCCGAGCGGCTCGTCAGCGCCGGGTGGCGCGTCCGCATCTACACGCCGTATGGGCCAGACTGGTGGCCCTACTCACTTCGCAGAATGGCAGAGCGTCCAGCCAACCTTCGCTTCGTGGTGCGGAGCCTCTTCGGGCGATAGTCCCGCGTCAGTCGTCACGCATGTGTCGCGCGCGCATCGCGTGCGTCGCGTTACTTGGTGAGTGACGCCTCAGTCTCATCGCGGTGCTTCTTCAGGTACTTCATGAATGGCGTGCCACCCGTTCCAACATCGGTTGGGTTTCCCGTTGCGTCCGCCGCCTGGCGGTTGATGTAGGTCGCGGCGTACTCAAGGTGCAGCGCTCGGAAGGCGCGGAGGGTTTCCACGCAACGGTTGCGCGCCGCAGCGAGCTCCTTTGGCGCTGATGCGCCGAGTGACGCAATGCGACTCGCCACCGTTGGGCCAGCCTCGAACGCCTCAAGGAGACCGACGTGCTTGCGCGGCATGTAGCGGCGCATCTCCATCAGGTATTCGCGGAGCTGATCCGGCGCGTGTCCCACGCCGAGGACGGCGTCAAGACAGGGGACAATCGTGCTCTGCGCACCAGTTTCGCCGCGGAAGGTCTGTCCCTTTCCAGCGTACGCGGTGACACCTTCGTAGACGAGTCCGCCAGGAAGTGCCGGGTTATCCCTCCACCCGAAGATATACGGGCGAACGCGGTGGTAGTAGACGTATGGATCACATGCTTCGGGCATGCGCTTCATCGTGCCGAGAATCCCATCGAGTGCATCACCGAGATCGTTGAGGGCGCTCGTGGCTTCGGCGTCGTTGCCGTCGGAGATTGCCGCCTGCGCACGCGCTCCTGCGGCGAGTGCCGCACCGGCGCGTCGCTCAATGTCGACGTGGATGAGGATGAACCAGGCTTCGTCAAGTCCACCGAGGAAGTGCTGGAGGAGTGCAATGTTGCCGAGTGCGATCGGGCCGCTCTGGTCGAGTCGGCGCCAGTTCCACAGGGCATAACTTGCATAGGAGAGGATTGGCTCACGTCCGAGCGCTGCAGCAATCTCGTGCCACGGCACGGCGAGTCGCGCTGGGAGCGCGCTTGGCGACTCTGGCTCGCCCCATACGTACGCCATGCCGAGGTAGCTAAGGGTGCGCATCGCCGCCTCAAGATCCTCTTCGCTGCTCAGTGCTTCACTTCGGAATTCGGGGAGCGCCTCAATGATGGCGCGGATCTTCCCTGAAGGGAGGAGTGCGGGGAGGTCGCGTGCCGTCTTATGCCAATCGGGGTTCGCCGCTGGGATCTCGATCGCGGGGTCGGCGATAGGGAGAAAGCCGCGCTCTGCCGTTACTCCGAATGCGTGGAGATCAACATGGTGCGTCATTTCACACTCCCTCTACTTGAGCCGCTGAGTCGCGACCGATCATGTTCATCCTCGGGCTTCCCTGTGTCGCTGAGGGGGTGTGTTGCGCGTCCGATCCCCGAGCCTGTGCCACATCACGGGTCATCTATGATCTTCCTGCCGTCGGTCGGGCTCCGCGCGACGACGCTTCGTGAACCGCGTCAGGTCCGGAAGGAAGCAGCGCTAAGCGGATCGCGGCGGGCGCAGCGGGCCGCTCGGCCGGCGGCACTCAAGTGGCGGTGTGCCGGACATGGTGAGAGTGAGGGAGGGGCGATGGCAGAGCAGCTAGCAATTTATCGCCGCTACCGAGCATCCACCTTCGGTGAGCTTCGCGGCCAAGATCCCATTGCCAAGACCTTGCAGCGCGCCGTAGCCGACGGTCGGCTTGGTCACGGACTCCTCTTCGTTGGCCCCCGAGGAACCGGGAAGACCTCAACCGCCCGTATCGTGGCGAAGGCACTCAACTGTCTCGCACCTGCAGGTGGCGAGCCGTGTGGCAGCTGCACCGCATGTATCGCAATTCGAGATGGAGCCACCTTTGACGTGGTGGAGTCAAACGCGGCAACTTCGAACCGCATCGATGATGTGCGCGAAGATCTGATCCCGCTGATCACCAATCCGCCCACAGATCTGAAGCGCAAGGTGCTGATCCTCGATGAGGTGCATCGATTCACCAATGACGCCTGGGACGCGCTGCTCAAGTGGCTGGAAGAGCCGCCTCCCGGTATCGTCTTCATCTTCTGCACCACCGATCCTTCCAAGATTCGACCAGCGATCCTCTCGCGACTGCAGCGATTCGACTTCCGCCCCATCGCGCAGGAACAGATCGCCGCGAAGCTCGTGGACATCCTTAAGAGCGAGGGTCGCAACGCGGAGCCTGACGCGATTGCGCTGCTCGCCCGACTTGCCGATGGGGGGATGCGCGACGCCGAATCGATGCTTGATCAGCTCCTCTCTTCGGGCGTTGATCCGCTGCGCGCAGCAGATGTTGAAGAGCTTCTCGGCCTTCCTGGCGCTGAGGACATTGCGCGCCTCGCAAGCGCCGCCCTTGATGCAGACGCGGCGGTCGGACTTGGCATCCTCGCCGACTTTGAACTGCGCGGACGAGATCCGCGCGTCGTCACGGAGCGTCTCACCGACCTGATCCGTCGCGCGCTCCATGCAGCGCTCGCGACCGGTGGCACGGTTCCCGCCGACGCCTCTCGACTCCCAGCGGGAGTAAACCTTGGGGGCGTGCCTGGTGCGCCACTTCCTCTCGCGGGTCGCAGTCGCGATGAACTCTTGCGCCTCGCCCATTCGCTCCGTCGTCTTGAGTCTGGGCGCGGCGACGCAGATCTTCGACTCGGGCTTGAGCTGCTCCTCCTCGGAACGCTCGCCCCCGTTGCGACAGCGCAAGGCGTACATGCAGCGGCCGCGCCAGTAGCGGCCGCCGCGCCCGCTCGTACGGCGCCGCCTCCCGCAGTCGCACCGACCGCAGTCGCTGCACCAGTTGCGGAAGAGACTCCACCTGCAATGAAGCCAACGCGAACGCCGCGCGCGGCGAAGAGCGGCGCCGCGAGTGAAGAGGGGGAGAGTTGGGCGCGAATGCTCGCTGCAGCTGACGTGCCAACAAAGCCACTCCTCGCGGACGCGAGCGGCTCCTTTGAGAACGGCGTGCTGACGATTATCTATCCGGCCACAAAGTCATTCCTGCGCGTGCGCGCAGAGGAACGACGCGATCGCATTGAACAGCTCGCTGCGCAGGTATATGGCGGCGTGGTGCGCGTGACCTTTGCAGAGAAAGATGCAGATGCAACGCTGCGCGACGTTTGGAAGGATGCATGAGCGGAGCCCCACTCCCGCGCTCGCTTGAGCGGCTCATCGAGGCACTCTCCCGTCTCCCTGGCGTTGGACCTCGCACCGCCGAGCGACTCGCCTTCCACATCTTGCGCACGCCGCTCGCCGACGCGCAGGCCCTCGCCGCTGCAATCAGCGCCGCGCGTGAGCAGACGCGTCCCTGCGAAGTCTGCGGACATGTTGCCGATGAGGTGCGCTGTCGCATCTGCACGGATGATTCGCGCGACGCGAGCACCCTCTGCGTCGTCGAGGAGCCGCTCGACCTGATCGCCATCGAACGCACGGGTGCCTTCCGCGGTCGCTATCACGTGCTGAACGGCGCACTCTCGCCGATGGCGGGGGTGGGCCCTGGTGAACTGCGCATGCGCGAGCTCTTTGAGCGCGTTGCGGCGGCCGAGGCGGCGGGGAGCCCGATCCGCGAGGTGATCATCGCCACGAACCCCTCGCCGGAGGGCGATGTCACCCTCCTCTACCTCCAGGAGCGACTCGGGACGACCGTTCCGAAGATCACCTCCATGGCGCGCGGTCTTCCGTTCGGTGCTGACCTCCAATACGCAGACGCTGTAACAATTCTTCGTAGCCTCGAGGAGCGCCGCGGCGTCGAGTAGCACCTCGTATAAGGTGGCGAGATGAGCGAACTGATCTTCGAGCTCCT
>CAXRAV010000047.1:0-2986 GCA_964228585.1 Candidatus Limnocylindrus sp.
GGCGCAATCTCTGTGCGCGCGGTGGACGCGCTCGTTGCAGATCGCGGGATCGGTTCGCTCTTTGCATTTGCCGATGCGATCGTGGCGCGCAGCGGCCCTCTTGCGGCGAAGCATCTTGGGCGTGCGATCAGCGAGCCTGGCCCCATGGTGGTGTCAACGCTGCATCGGAAGTTTCGCGATCTTGCGCAGATCCATGGGGCGGTAGTGGAAGATGGTCGCCCACTCGCTCAGGTTGCACGGGAGATCGGGATGCACGAATACCCCGCAGGGAAGCTTGCAGAGGCAGCACGACGATGGAGCGGACGAGAGATTGCCGATGCCATCACGGGATTGGTGGAGCTCGATGCGATCTCAAAGGGTGATGGCGAGCGCGCCTGGGGCCCCGCGCTCACCCGATGGAGCGCGACCCGGATCGGTTAACCGCTATTGAATGCGGAGCAAGACCTTCGCCGAAGCCCAGAGCTGCTCCAGTTTGTAGAACTCGCGCTCAGGTGGCGTGAAGATGTGGACGATCACGCTGCCATAGTCGAGGACAATCCAGTGGGACGAAGGAGCGCGATGACGATGCGCGGGTGTCACTCCCTCAGCCGCCATGCCGTCAACAATGTTCGCGGTGATCGCTGCAAGTTGTGGCTCTGACCCTCCCGTGCAGATCACAAACGCTTCAGCAATGGTGGTGAGGCCAGCAACATCCAGCACGATGATGTCCGCCGCCTTCTTGTCCTCAGCCAGGAGGGCGACCTTCCGCGCAAGATCGTGTGGTTCAATGCTGCGCTGTGGCGGGATCACTCGCTCAGCCTACCCGAGTCATCAGGTTGCAGGATCCACGGGAACGTCGTCTGACTCGATCGGACGCTTCAGCACGAGTTCTGGTCGATCCAGGTAGAGACCGCTCTTCTTGATGTACTCCGCCACTGCGTTCGGCACGAGATATCGAAGTGAACGACCTCGCGCGGCGAGCGCTCGCAGCTCTCGGCTCGCATGTGAGAGGTGGAATCCGTCAAGGTAGAGGAAGCGATCCTCGCGACCAGGAAAGTGTCGCTTTAGCCAGGCGCGGTCTGGGGTGGGTGTCCCTGGTCTCGGCAGAGCCGCAACTCGAGCGAGATCAAGAATTGAGGTTGGGTCTTCCCATTCGTGGAACCCGAGGAGCGATTCAACAGAGAGGATGAGGTAGAGCTCGTGCGGTGCGCCTGCCGGCGCCGAAGCTGCGATCTCTCGGAGCGTGTCAACGGTGAATGAGAGTCCGGGACGATCGAGCTCCGTTCGGCTCAACTCAAAGTTCGGGTTGCCTGCAATCGCAAGTTCCACCATTGCGGATCGAGTCTCCGCGTCGGTCACGCGATCGTTCACCTTATGTGGTGGGCGCGCCGCGGGCACGAAGATCACGCGATCGAGTTTCAGCAGGTCACAGGCAGCCTGGCCGAGCGCGAGGTGTCCATCGTGAATCGGATCAAACGTTCCGCCGAGCACGCCGATCTTGCTCACTGGCTCCCCTCCGAACTCCCAACGGCCGCCTCTTCCAGGGTCTCGCCGAGCTCCTCAAGGTCGAGCTCGCTCGCCTCCGCCGCATCTGCGGTGTTCAGCAGGTCCGTCTCATCTGGATCTTCCCATTCAAGGGAGAGCTCGCCGATGACCACCGTGTCTCCAGCGCGGCACCCCGCCTTGCGAAGCGCCGACTCGATCCCTTGTCGCTTCAACTCATGATGGAACCGCTGCGCCGACTCGTCGCGAGCAAAATCGGTCTGATGCACGAGTCGCTCAATGGCCTTTCCGCGCACGCGGTATGACCCTCCATCACGGCTGACCTCAAACCCTGAGACGGCGATCGGATCAATACGGTGCACCACCACGCCTGCCGGTTCGGTTGGGAGAGCTAGCGTCTCTGCGTCTGGGAGCAACTCAGCAAGCTCGTTGCGGAGTTCGGCGATCCCCTCACCGAGCGCACCACCAAGTGCAGAGCATGGAATGCTCTTGAGACCAAGCGCGCTGAATCCGGTGCGTAGCTCTTCCAGGCGCTCACGGACTCCTGGGCGATCGATCTTGTTCAGCACGACAAGCGTTGTCTTCTCCAGGAGCGCCGGGTTATGGGCCGCGAGTTCCTCGCGAATGATCGCCGCGTCACGAAGTGGATCGGCGGTTGACGCGTCCACCACGTGCACCAAGATTCGCGTTCGCGAGGCGTGTCGCAAGAATGCGAAGCCGAGGCCCGCACCCATGGATGCACCTTCAATCAGCCCTGGAAGGTCGGCCACGGTCGGTCGTCGACCATCTTCTAATCCAAGCTCAATCACACCGAGGTTGGGTTCAAGCGTGGTGAACGGGTAATCGCCAATCTTTGGCTGCGCAGCGGTGAGTGCTGCGAGGGTTGTCGACTTCCCCGCGTTTGGAAGGCCCACAAGTCCAACATCGGCGATCAGGCGAAGCTCAAATCGAACCTCGCGAGCCTCGCCTGGTTCGCCACGTTGTGCGTGGCGCGGCGCCTGGTGCGTGGAGGTCACGAAATGCGCATTTCCAAGGCCACCACGACCGCCTTTCACGATCATCACCCGCTGTTCGCGAGAGACAATGTCTGCGATGAGGTCGCCACTGACGGCGTCAAAGATTGCCGTCCCTGGTGGAACTCCAATCTCTAAATCTTTCCCAGCCTTGCCGTGTGACTTCTTGTTCCCGCCGTTCCCGCCATCCCCAGCCTGTAGCCGCCGCTTCTGCTCAAAATCGCGCAGCGTCGTCTGTCCCGTATCCACAGAGACGTAGATGCTTCCGCCGCGACCGCCGTCTCCTCCGTCTGGGCCACCGCGTGGCACGTGCGATTCTCGGCGCATGGTGGAAGCGCCATCGCCTCCTCGACCGGCGGAAAGATGCAGGTCAACGACGTCGAGGAACACCGTTACGGGAGGAAGCGCGCGGGGTTGTAGAAGGTTGATCCACTGGCGAGCGGATACCCGCGTGAGACGGAGAAGTGCAAGTGCGGACCCGTGGTGCAGCC
>CAXRAV010000048.1:0-3645 GCA_964228585.1 Candidatus Limnocylindrus sp.
TGGTGAGATCCAGCACTTTGATCCAGCCGCCTGGCTCGATCCCAAGTCCATTCGCCGCACCGGTCCCGAGATTCACTGGGGAGTGGCCGCCGCAAAGCAGGCGCTCAGGGACTCGGGGCTCGAGATCACCGATGCGAATCGCGAGGAGATCGGTGTGGTCTTTGGGTCTGGCGCTGGAGGGCAGGGGCTCTTCATTGATAACCAGATGGCCTGGAAGGAGAAGGGGCCGCGCAGCGTGGCGCCAACGTTTATTGCGCACGGCTTGGTCGACAGCACCTCAGGGATGATCTCGATCGAGACGGGTGCTGTTGGTCACAACATGGCGGTGGTCTCCGCCTGCGCCACGGGGACACACGCACTCGGTGAGGCGGCCGAGGCGATCAAACGCGGTGACGTCACTGCCGTCATCTCAGGCTCCACGGAGAACCCGCTCATTGAAGTGGCGCACATCGGCTTCATGAACATGCGCGGCCTCGGCGCACCGCGCGACGGCGAAGGTCCGGCGAGTGCGTCGCGACCGTTTGATGTGGATCGCGCCGGATTCGTCTTGGGCGAAGGGGCTGGCGCGTTCATCGTAGAAGACCTCGAACACGCGAAGGCGCGCGGCGCAACGATCTATGCAGAGGTGGTTGGCTACGGCTCGTCAGCTGACGCGCATGACATGATCCAGCCCGTTGAGGGCGGTGCGGGCGCCGCGCGCTCCATCAAGTGGGCACTGCAGCGCGGCAAGATCGACCCGTCTGAGATCGACATGATCAATCCACACGGGACGAGCACGCCCGTAGGCGATGCGCGCGAAGCGCTCGCCTTCCACAGCGCGCTCGGAGCACGCGCGGCGCAGATCCCAATCTCCGCCACAAAGTCGCTCACCGGACACCTGATGGGTGCCGCTGGCGCCGTGGAGGCGATCTTCACCGCCCTCTCCCTCCACCATCAGACCATCCCGGGGACGCTGAACACGCGGAACGTGGACCCTGAATGCAACCTGACGGTGGCCCTCGAAACGCGCCAGGCACCCCTCCGCGCCGCCATCAGCAATAACATCGGGCTCGGCGGACACAATGGCGCCGTGGTGTTGCGACGATGGACGGGACAGTAGGAGGTGAGATGACGGAGCAGAGCGCACCACGAAGCGACACGCAGCGCGCCGTCATCACCGGCTACGGCGCCATCACGCCGATCGGCAACAGCGCCGCAAGTTACTGGTCGGCACTGATCGCCGGCACCTCTGGCGCTGGCCGCATCACGCACTTCGATCCATCCGCAAACGAGGTGAAGATCGCCGCCGAGGTGAAGGACTTCGATCCAACGAAGACGATGGAGATGAAGATGGCGCGCCGCATGAGCCGCTTCGTGCAGTTCGCAGTGGCTGCCGCAACGGAGGCCATGGAGGACGCCGGCCTTGCCAACATCCACGAGTGGGATGCTGAGCGACGCGATCGCGTCGCCACTGTCATCAACACGGGCGGTGGCGGCATTGAACAGGTCACGATGGGCGCCGATGCATTCCGCGAGAAGGGGGGCCGCTTCGTCAGCGCCTTCGCCATCCCCGCCCTCAGTCCGAGCATGGGCGCATGCATGGTCAGCATGAAGTACGGCCTCACTGGTGCGGCGATCACCCAGGCCGCTGCCTGCGCCACAGGCGTCCTCGCCTTCCAAGACGCGTTGCGACTTATTCGCAGCGGCGAAGCAGACATCGTCATCGCTGGCGGCGTAGAGGCGCCGCTCCTCCCCATGGCCTTTGCCGCGCTCGGCAACATGGGGGCGCTCAGCAAGCGCAACGACGAGCCAACGCGTGCCAGCCGCCCGTTCGACAAGAACCGCGACGGATTCCTCTTCGGCGAAGGTGGCGCCGTCTTCGTCGTTGAGTCACTCGCACACGCCCGCGCGCGCAACGCCACCATTCGCGCCGAGCTACTCGGTGCCGGCGCAACCGCCGACGCCTTCCACATCTCCGCACCTGAGCCAACTGGCCGCGGCGCCGCCGCATCCATGACGAAAGCGATCAAGGATGGTGGCGCGCAGGTCACCGATATCAGCTACATCGTGGCGCACGGCACCAGCACGCCACTCAATGACTTGACCGAGACAAAGGCGATCAAGCGCGCACTCGGCGATCACGCCTACAAGATTCCGATCAGCTCACCAAAGAGCATGGTCGGCCACCTCCTGGGCGGCGCTGGCGCCGTTGCCGGCCTCGCCGCCATCAAGGCGATCGAGACAGGCACCATCCCACCAACGATCAACCTCGAGACACCAGACCCCGACTGCGACCTTGACTACGTCCCGAACTCTGCGCGCACCGGCCAGCCAGTTGATCGTGTCCTGATCAACGGCTTTGGGTTCGGCGGCCAGAACGCCTCGGCCCTCTTCGGGAAACTACGCTAACGCCGATGCGCTTCATCATCTTCGTCATTGATGGCGCGAGCAGCTCAGCCACAGGCAACGAGATGGCGGCCATCGACGCCTTCAATAACCGGCTCAGCGCGGGGAACCATCTGCTGCTCGCGGCAGGGATCGCAGAACCGGGCCGCGCCACCCTGATCGACAACCGCGCCGGTGCAGGGATTGAGATCCAAGGCTCTCTCTTCACCGCCCCCGAGTACTACAGCGGTTTCTGGGTCATCAGCGCAGAGTCCGAAGAGCAGGCCAAGGCGTTTGCCCGAGAAGGCTCGGCCGCATGCAATCGAAAGGTTGAGCTCCGGCCCTTTCTCGCTTAGTTCGCCACCTCGACAGCAGTCACTTCGCTGAAGACTCTCGCAGGACTTTGCTCATTGGACGGCCATTTGCAACCTCGTCCACGAGCTTGTCTAGGTAGCGGACCTTTTTCATCAGCGGATCATTGATCTCCTGAATCTTCACCCCGCAGATCGAGCCAGTGATGAACTTGGCCTTTGGATTGAGGCGGGCCGCTTTGAAGAAATCTCGAAAGCTTGTTCTCGCAGTCATGTGTTTCTTGATCGTCCGCTTGTCAAAGCCGGTGAGCCAGGTAATCACCGCGTCGAGGTTCGCAACATCTGCACCCTTTCTCTCGATTTTCCTTTCGTAGAGCACGTAGACGTCCGCGACGGGCATCTCAAAGACCTTTTCTGCCCGCCCCGCCACAACTACAAGCCGTTCTTGTGACGAAATACGGCCACGATCGCATTGGCGTGCCCATGCCCCATAGAGAACCGCTCCTTGAGGTGTGCGACCTGCTCCATGTGGGCGAGCGATCGCACCTTCTTGAGCTCCTTCATCCAGTGTTCAATCGGCTTCCCGTACTTCTTCTCAATCGAAGGGAAATAGGACGCGGGACCCGTGAGTCTCTTCTCTGCCATTCCCTGATTCTATTCGCTAGCCGCGGAGGCTGCCAACCGTGGCACGCCGAAGTTCAGGAAGCAGCACACCGATCTCCCTCACCGATCGTTCGTTGATTGGATTTGGGATTTGGGAAACTGCGTGGCTAGCTCCGGCCGCGCACTCGCCGCGCGCTTTTTCGCAAAAGTTCACGAACTCCTAAGCCAAGCAGATCGAGGGCCAGAAGCACCAGCGTGCGCAACCCAAGGCGCGCAGAACGGACCGCTGCCGCAAGGTGCTTCGCTTGGTCTTGAGGCGTGGTCTCTCTTAGAGAACCGAAGCCATCCATGACACCTGGCACATAGC
>CAXRAV010000049.1:0-2551 GCA_964228585.1 Candidatus Limnocylindrus sp.
ATCTATGCGTGGCGGACGATCCTTCAAACGAACGGGCTGCTCGGCTGGGCGATTTCGCCGCTCGGTCTCGAGGGGCCCGGACTGACGGAGATCGCAAACTCGTGGCTCGTCCTCACCTACCTCTGGCTCCCGTACATGATCCTCCCCGTCTATGCGGGCCTGGAGCGCATCCCAAACTCACTGCTTGAGGCCTCCGCCGATCTTGGCGGCCGAGGTTGGATCACCTTCCGTCGCGTGATCTTCCCGCAGCTGATCCCAGCGCTGGCTGCCGGCTCAATCTTCACCTTCTCGCTGAGTATCGGCGACTACATCGTCCCCGATCTGGTCTCCGACGCAAAATTCATTGGCAACGTGATCTACGACAATTCTGCGCTCGGCAGCTTTCCAGTTGCGGCGGCATTCTCCTTCGTGCCAATCCTGGTGATGATTGGATATCTCCTTTTTGCGCGCCGCCTCGGCGCATTCGAGTCGCTCTGATGTGGCGGGGGAGTGGGCGTGGTTGAGTCGCCGCTGGTTCGGGCCGCCCTGCGCATCTTCACTGGTGCGGTCATGGTCTTTATCTATCTCCCACTGGTGATCCTTGCGGTATACGCGTTCAACGCAAGTCCTCTTGGTGGTTGGCCGCCGAGTGGATTCACGCTGGACTGGTTCGGTGAGGCGGCGGGGAGTCCAGCCATTCGAGACGCGCTGACAAACTCGCTGATCGTGGCAACCGTTTCGACCGCTCTCGCACTGATTCTTGGCACACTCGCGGCACTCGCGATGCAGCGGTACAGCTTCTTCGGAAAAAATGCGATCTCGTTCCTCTTCGTGCTTCCAATTGCGCTCCCAGGAGTGGTCACAGGAATTTCGCTGCAAAGCAGCTTCAAGCTCTTCGGTATCGATCTTGGTCTCCACACGATCGTGATCGCCCATGCAACGTTCTGTGTTGTGGTGGCCTACAACAATGTGGTGGCACGGTTGCGCCGCCTACCGCGCAGCCCAGAAGAGGCGTCCGCAGACCTCGGCGCCGACTCGTGGATGACCTTCCGACGCATCACCCTGCCTGGGATGCGCACCGCGCTCCTCTCCGGCGGCCTGCTCGCCTTTGCCCTCTCGTTTGACGAGGTGATCGTCACACTCTTTGCCGCTGGCCCCGGCGCCCGCACGCTCCCCGTCTGGGTTTACAGCGAGCTGCAACGTTCGTATCAGCTCCCCGTGGTGAATGTGGTCGCGCTGCTGCTGGTGTTGGTCTCCGTTGTTCCCGTATGGATTGCACAGCGAATTGGCGGCGGAGAGATCACGCGAGGCGGACGTTAGTCAGGGCTGCGTGGGCCCGTTACTTATGCCTCTCGTTCGCGACGGATCGCTCGGACGACGAATGCTACGGACACCGCCCAAACGATGACGATGGCTCCATAGACGATTCGAAAGGCGTCATCGGATACGCCAGCTGCGGCGAGAAGTGTCCGAGCGTTCGTGAAGCAGATGAATCCACCTACGATTACCCCAAGGAGTCGAGGATTCAAGTGGCGCACCATGTACGCGGCGATCGGCGCAGCAATGAAACCCCCAGCGAGAAGCGCGGCGACAAATTCCATGCGCAGCACCTCGCCTCCAAGCGCGGTAAAAAATCCAGCAGATGCCGAAATCGCCACGATGAACTCACTTGCGCTCACGGTGCCAACAACGCGGTTTGGCGCAAGACGTCCATCGGCAAGAAGAGTTGGGGTTGTTACTGGGCCCCAGCCACCACCACCCGTTGCGTCAACAAACCCGCCGATCAGCCCTAGTGGTGCAAGAAATCGTAGGCCTGGTTGGCCCTTGCGACTCACCCGCTGTTTACCCAGGAGACATCGGAGTAGTACGTAAATTCCGAGCGTGAAGAGCAACGTACTTGCAAGGGGCTTCGCGGATTCGGTCGAGAGTGAAGAGAGAAGCGTTGCGCCAAGGAACGCACCAATGCCCCCTGGGATGGCGATACGTCGGACCGCATGCCAGTCGACATTCCCAAAGCGATGATGGGCAACACCAGAGAGCGCTGTGGTTCCAACCTCAGCAAGATGGACGGATGCAGATGCTGCAGCGGGTGAAAGTCCGGCGAAGATGAGGAGTGTGGAAGAGGTGAGGCCGTAGCCCATACCGAGCGAACCGTCCACGAACTGCGCGACGAGCCCTGCGATTGCAACAACGATCAACGTCTGCATTGACACCCTTTCCGAGCAGAACCCTTCTGCTCAAATACTCACTAAACTTAGGTGAGAATAAAGGGAAGTGGGCGTTGCGTCAAGCCCCGTTAACGCCAGGCCTTTGGGTCGTCGAGGAGGCGCTTCACACGGGCTGGAAATCGTTCGGCAACAGCATCAGCCAAGGAGATCCCCTCAAGGATTTCGCGCTCGGCGGCTCGCACGGCGATCAGGGCAGTGCGCAGCCCCTTCGCCGCCCCCTTGTATGAGAGTTTCTCCGGTCGCGTTCCAGCAACATTTGCGAGGGTCCCGTCTACGGCACGAATCACGTCGGCGAGGCTGATCTCGCGTGCGCTCTTCGCCAGCGTCCACCCTCCATCGACACC
>CAXRAV010000050.1:0-8601 GCA_964228585.1 Candidatus Limnocylindrus sp.
TCACGGTGAGCGCATGCAGTGGGCCGATCTTGGCGAACCCGCCTGCGGTTGCTGGCGCACCCATTGTCAAGGCAACACCGCCGCCGCCGCGCAACGATCCGCAACCGGTGCAGTTCCCGCGCGATGATGCGCCGCATGATCGACTCACCGAGTGGTGGTACGTCACAGGACATCTGACCACGCTGGATGGTTCACGCGCGTTCGGATATGAAGCCGTTGTCTTCCGCGCAATCCGCGGTGACTTCCCTGTCACCTGGGCATCGCACATGGCGTTGACGGAGAAGCCGCGCAACGGACGCGATGGGTCGTTTACTTACTACGAGCGTGCCGAGATTGGACCGCAGGTTGATATCACCGCGATGATCGACGCACCTATTGCTGCGGCGTTTGCCATCACTGGCGCTGATCCGTTGTCTCCCGCCACGTTCGAAAACGATCCGTGGAGCATGATCGTTGGGCTCGATGGCTCCATGCAGATCGGCGCGGAGTGGTTCGATCTGCAGCTCGCCGCACCCGAGACTCCCGTGCTGCACGACAACGATGGTTGGGTGGACTTCGATGTTGCGGGTGGTTCCTACTACTACTCGCGCACGCGCATGCCAACCGGTGGAACGCTCACCGTCGACGGTGAGGTGCTCGCCGTTCAGGGGACTTCGTGGTTCGACCATCAGTGGGGCGACTTCATCGCGGTGGGTGGAGGCGGATGGGACTGGTTCGCACTGACGCTGGATGACGGGAGTGCGCGCGGGATCGAGGTGACCCTCTCCTTTGTGCGCGCCGCGGACGGCAGCTATCCACTGATCTACGGCACGTGGATCAACGGGGACGGCGACTACGATCGGATCGACGGGAGCGAGATCCAGCTGACGCCAACCGGCGAGTGGACGAGCCCGCACACGGGGGCAACCTGGCCCTCTGGCTGGGAGTTGAAGATCCCCACCCGTGGCCTGCAGGTCACGATCACTCCAGATGTGAAGGATCAGGAGCTCGACACGCGAGCGACCACTGGGGTCATCTACTGGGAGGGGTCGAACGTGGTGCGCGGCAGCCTCAGCGGCCGCCCGCTCCGAGGCGATGCCTACGTGGAGCTCACCGGATACGCCTCCCTGCGCTGACCCCGCTAGAATCACCCGCATGACCAGAGACCGTGGACCTCGAACCTTCGTGCTGATCTGCACGATCGCGATTGCCGCGGTGATTGCCTACCCGCTCATCTTTGGTCGCGATGGATTCTTGAAGACCTTCCCAAAGATGCTCTCCGCGACCCCCGCGCCAAGCGCGTCCGAGTCGCCGAGCGTCTCGCCAAGCCCGTAGCGCAGTTACTGCGCGCGGCATGTTGCGCTGATCTGAACCGATGAGCCACATCTTCATCTCACCGCACCCAGATGACGCAGCGCTCTCATGCGGCGGACTGATTGCACACCTGCGCGAACTCGGACAGAACGTGATCATCATCAGCGTCTTCTCCGGGCACGGTGATCTCACGCGAATGTCTTCATATCAACGGCAAGCACTCGGTTTCGGCGGCAAGGCTATCTGGCCGGCAACAGAGTCATTTGACCGCGGCTCCGTGGCCGCAGACGTGGATGTTCCAGGTGAATCGGAACGCGAACTTGCGCCGTGGCAGGCGGAACGCAGTCGACTCGCCGCAACGCAACAGGAGGCTGACGCAAGCGCAAAAGAGTTCTGGCAGCGCGCATCCTGGTATCGCAAGGCGGATATCAGCGGCGGCGGCGGACTCCCACACGCGAAGGATGTGGATGCGGTTGGTGGACAAGGGACAACAACACCTGGCGCGATTGCCGTAGCAGCTGCGGCGGGCGACGCAATGGCGCAGCGCAAGATGGAAGATGAGCGCTACGCACTCTTCAGTGAGGCCGCCGTGATCTTCCTCGACTTGCCAGACGCAGTCTTCCGCGGCTACGAAGGGGATGAGCAGTTGCTTGGTCGCGTTCGCGATGGCGATGTGGCACCAGTTGCGCTGCTCGCAAAGGAGATCGCGCGACTCGAACCACAGCAAGTCTACTTCCCGCTCGGCATTGGGTCACATGTTGATCATCAGCTCGCACGCAAGGTTGGTGCGGCACTGCTGGCAGAACCGCGCAAGTGGGAGATGCCTGGCCCAGACTGGGCGAGCAGAATCTCGTTCTATGAAGACTTCCCGTACGCGTGGTGGAGCGAGTTCAACGCACAGGCCGGTCTCCCTCCAGAGTATTCCGCCGAACTACCGGCGGATGTAGCGCTGACGCCTGAGATCGTGGACACGAGTGCGGTCATTGAAACAAAGATTCAGGGGATCTCGCTTTACGAATCTCAAACACCGCACCTGTTTGGCTCAGTGGAGAAGATGGCGGACGCGGTGCGTGGACATGGCGCGCGCGTGGCACTTGATGCTGGTCGCTCCGGATCTGCCGAACGCTACTGGAGTGCTGTCCGCCGCTAAGGCCGAAGGTCACTACGCGCGCACACCGTTCCGATCAGGGACGAGTGCAGGATCACCACCTACGGCGAGCGCATAGATCGCTTCGATGTCTTGCATCATGTAGTCGATGCAGAACTCTTCGTGCACCATTTCGTGTCCAGCGGCGGCGAGTTTCGCCGCGCGATCAGGATGTGTGAAGAGTTCAATGATCGCCGCTGCGAGTGCAGATGGATCGTGCGATGGAACGAGCGTGCCCGTCACGCCATCGGTGATCATCTCCGGGATTCCCCCTACGTTGCTCGCCACCACCGGTCGCTCTGCCGCGAGTGCTTCAAGGATGGCGATCCCTTGAGCTTCGCGGTAGCTTGGCATTGCCACCACATCTGCCGCCGCCAAGACCGCAGGGATGTCGTCACGACGACCAAGGAACGCAACGCTGTCGCAGCAGAGTTCGCTGCGTAGATGTGCAGCGGCGAGCCCCTCGAGCCGATCTCGCTCGGAGCCTTCGCCGGCGATCAAGAGGCGCGCCTCTGGGAAGTGGTGGTGCACCAGCGGCCAGGCCTCAATGAGCGTGGGGTGCCCTTTCTCAGGTTCAAGGCGGCCAATCGCCACCGCCACTGGAGCATCGACGGGGATGCCGAACTCCTTGCGGACTACGTCGCGGCCAGGCGCCTCATCAAAGCGTTCCAGATCCACACCGTTATAGATCTTGCTGACTGAGGTGCTGTCGCGGTTCTCGGCCACGATCTTGCGCACGATCGCGTCACTCACGGCGATCAACCAATCAATGCGCGGCGTGAGCTTCTCAAGCAGTTCACGATCCTCCGCAGACCGGAAGCGGCTCGAGTGCAGCGTGGAGACCACGAGCGGGCGCACTCCGGTGCGCTTCTCCACAAGGTCGGCCGCATAGACCGCAACAACATCGGCGCGGAACATGTGCGCGTGAATCACCTGCGTCTTCAGCGCGATCATGCGCTCGGCGAGCGCCGCCGCCGCGCGATCATCATGTTCGTCTTCAATCACCTCAACGGGAATCTTCAGGCGTTCGAGTCGCTTCACCGTGCTCCCGTGAGAGAGCGAGACCACGCACACATCGTGGCGTGAGCTATCGAGGCGCAGCACTGTGTTGACGAGGCTCTCTTGCGCGCCTCCGTTCGTCCCAGTGGCAAGGAGCTGCATCACGCGGATGCGTGAGCCATCAGGGAGCGGGCCCGCAGGCGCACGCCCCGTGCACGGCTTCTGGTGACTCATGCGGCTCATCCAGGAATCTCCAACTTCATCACCTGCGCATCTACCGCGCCACACTCGTACTTGTACGGTTCGTTCCCGCGCAAGAAGTCCAACTGCGCGCGTCCCTCGTTGATTGCGAGGGTCAGGCCGTGCACGAAGAGAAGCACGCCGGGCGAGAGCGCCCGCGCGGCCGCATCACCTCCAGCATTCCAGTATCTCAGTGCACCAGCGTCGCGAAGAAATAGTCCCGCGGCGAACGTGCCGAACTCGTCGTTGCGCGCCATCAACATCGTGATGGTGTTCTGGGGCGCGATCGCAAAGAGTTCGCGCAGGAAGGCTTCCTCTTCTGCGCCTTTGGGTGTTTCCGTGAAGAGCCCGCGTTCGCCCCAACGTGCGCGATGCAGACGAATGAACTCTGGAAGGTCAGCGAGCAGGTCTTCACTCGCGCTGATCTGCACGCCTGCCGCTTCACCGCGGCGAACCTTGCGCCGGATCTCGTGGCGCTGCTTCTTGTCAAGGCGATCCAAATGTTCATCGAGCGTGCGGATACCTTGAAGGTCAATGAACGGCGCTGGCTCTTCAATCGCATATGTGGCCGTGCGGGAAGCAACCGTAGCGGTGCGCTGGATTGCGGCAACGATTCGAACGTGCGCGTCGTCAGCGGGACGAATACGCATCATGTTGATTGGCGCGCTACGCGCAAGGAGTGCCGCTGCAAGTGCATCTGCAACAACATCGGACTCCTGACTCTGCGCGCCCGCGTGTGGTGCGAGCAGCACGGTGGCGTAATCAATGTGCAGTGTTGCGCCGGAGTAGATCACGCCATCCGGTCGGCGCATCAGCGGGAGATAGCCCAGCAGCTCGCCATCAGTGGCACTGCGCGCGGCAAGGCTCACGTCTTCCGCGCCACCCCCGTGTGCGCTCCACCAGGCCTGATGAAATGCGCGGAGCGAGAATGCGCTTGCGCTCGGATTTGTCTTCAGGAGTGCAGACCACTCCTCCTCGCTCACCCCAGCCAGCGGGGTCGCGGAGACGGCGAGGGAGCCTACTGGGGTCGTCATCTCCGTATCGTACGCGCTCCGTACGCTTGAGCGTTGAGGATCGCTGCATGCGCACGTTTTCGCTACAGCTCCAACTCCTGGTGCGCTCGGCGGCCGCGCCGTTGGTTGAACTTCTCGCTCCGCCCCGTTGCGGGATCTGCGAGTGCGAGGGGGCGCTGCTCTGTGCGGAGTGTCGCGCTGAGTGGATCACGGACTGCGCGGTGGCACTGCCGGCAGGGAACCTCTCCGCCGCTGCGGCGCTCGGCCCCTACGAAGGCGGTCTCGGTGCAGCGATTCGCACCATGAAATACGGGGGTGTTCAGGGGCTCGCGCGTGAGCTTGGCGTGGCACTCGTGCCCGCGATCAAGCAGGTATCAGCACGCGCAACGTTTCAGGTCACGCTCGTGCCAATCCCCACGGACCAGGGTCGTGTGCACGAGCGCGGCTTTGATCATGCGGCGCTGCTCGCGAACGCGGCAGGAGCCGCTGCGCAGATCCCCGTTCGGAGACTCCTTACGCGCGTTCGAAGCACCGAACCCCTTCACGGCGCCACTCGCTCCGCGCGAGCATCGATCATGCAGGGGGCCATGTCGTGCAGGGAGGACGCGGAGCTGCCGAGCGCCGTAGTGCTGGTTGATGACATCCAGACGAGTGGCGCAACCGCCCGTGAAGCGGCACGAGCACTGCGAGTGGCAGGGGTTCGCTGGATCGCCGTGGTGAGCGTGGCCTACGAGCGCTGAGGTGACGCTGATCAACTTGCTATCATTGCCGCATGCCAAAGAAGCTTGTTGGAGTACTCGCCGCCGCGCTCCTGGTCGCCGCATGCTCGGGGACGGACAAGGATGGCGTACCCATTGCAGATCCCGTCAGTGGATTTGGCGAGAACGTCGGTGCGGTCTCTTGTGACTTCGGCGGTCATGATGCGGCCTATCACATCCACTCGCAGCTCACGATCAAGCTGCCTGATGGCACCACTGCAGAAGTCCCACCAAACATTGGTATCAATGACGACTGCATGTACTGGCTGCACACGCACGAACCAGACGGCCAGCTCCACGTAGAGGCTCCAGACGAGACACTTGCAACGCTCGCCGACTTCCTTGAGATCTGGCGTCGCAGCACGAACCCAACGATTCCAAACGCGGTGAACGCCGGCCTTGCCGAGATTCGCGTCATGGGCGAACTCGTGGAGAGCGCTGCGTCCGTTCAGCTGAAAGATGGACTCGGGATCGAGATCACCATCACCGCCTTCCCGGAGTAACTGCTCGGAGTAACTGCTCCGCTTTGAGATCAACTCACTAGCGAGACCCTTACGCGCGTGCGGCACCACCGTTGTGGGAGGATGCACGCATGGCCGCCACGAGCAAGAAGGGTTCCGCACCGCCCGCCGCCGCAGGGCGACTCGATCGCATGCTTGGCGCACACCTTGCCGTTGGACCTGGATTGGTCAAGGCGGCAGATCGAGCCGCCGCTGTTGGCGCAATGGGCCTGCAGATCTTTACTGGGAACCCAACCGGCTGGGCGCGCCGCGCAGAGCTGCCGAAAGAGCTTCCAGAATTCCGTGCGCGCATGAAAGAGCATGGCTTTGGTCCGCTCGCAGTCCACGCCGCATATCTTGCAAATCTTGCTGGTCCTCGACCTGAAATCCGCGAGAAGAGCATTGCAATGCTGCAACATGAGTTGCGCGTAGCGCCCGCATACGGCGCATCGTTCGTGAACGTTCACATCGGCTCACATCTCGGCACAGGAGTAGATGCTGGTGTCGCGCGCGTCGCCGAAGCGGTTGATCAGATCCTTGACGGCGTTCCGAAAACGGCGAGCGATGCGCTCCTCGTGCTTGAGAATTCTGCGGGCGGAGGAAATGGTATTGGGGAAAGCATCGACGAGTTGATCGCCATTCATGAAGCAATGGGGAAGCGACGGGTTGATATGTCACGCGTGGGTTACTGCCTCGACTCGGCGCATCTTTGGGGCGCTGGTGTTGAGATGTCTGATCTCGACGAACTCGATCGCATCATTGAAGAGTTTGATCGCAAGATTGGCCTTGAGAAGCTCGTGATGATCCACTACAACGACAGCAAGGCGGCGCACGGTTCAAAGTTAGATCGACACCAACACATTGGCGGCGGCGAAGTTGGCGCACGCGGACTCGCCGCGCTGATCAGTCATCCGAAACTCGCCCATGCCGCGTACTACCTGGAGACACCGGGGATGGAAGAGGGCTGGGACAAGCTCAACGTTGAGCGCACGATCCAGCTTGCGCAGGGGAACCTGAAGCTGAAGCCACTCCCCGCGGAAGCGCCAGGCGTGCCGAAGCCTGTCAAGAAAGCCGTGAAGCCTGTGGCCGCTGTCGAGAAGGCGGCGAAGACGCCGAAGCCTGCTGCGAAGAAGAGTGCCGCGAAGCGGAGTGTGAAGCGGCGCTAGCGGAGACTCCCGGCGCCGCGCCGGAATGGTGACACCGCAAAGAGAACTGCCCCGCCAGCCATCAGTGAGCCGATATCTGTGATGCGGTCGAGCAGCATGAGGGCGATCGCTGACTCAGGGGTCATGCCGAAGATCCCAACCAATATGCCAACACTCCCAGCCTCAACAATGCCCAAGCCTGCCGGGGTGAACGGGACGGTGCTCAACACAGCAGAAGCGAGTGCGGTGAAGAGCACCGCGGAAAGGCCAATAGATCCAGGTGCTGGGTCGACCTGAAAGAGCCCGAGTGCAGCGGCGACAGCGCCGAGTCGCAGCGCTTGGAGCGCCCAGATCACACACGTGTGCGGGGCAACGCGAACGATCCCTCCGCGTGTGCTTCCCTCTTTCAACGCGTCAAAGGCGCGCTCCAGTGGTTCGGCGGCCTGCCTGGGGAGTGGCAGCCGCTTGCTCAGCCTGCTTGCTGGACCGCGTGCAGCAAGGAGTACCAGGATCCCCACCAGTGCGAGTGCGAGGGCAAACACCATCAGCACCAGTACGGCCGCTGGAAGCTCACCACCGAATGCAATTGCGCCAGAGAGCGCGCCCAGGAGTGCAACCGTAATGAGATCGAGCGCGCGCTCCAACACCACGGTGCCAACACCGCGGCCAAACGACGGACCTCCATTGCGCTTCAGAAGCCACGCGCGGTAGAAGTCACCGATCTTTGCGGGCAGCACGACGTTGACCCAGAAGGAGAGTGCGAGGATCTCAATTGCGGCACGACGGGAGATTGAGAGGTTCACGACACTGAGAAGTTCGCGCCATCGCAGACCACGCAGAAGGAGAGTGGCGAGTGTCGCGGCGAGCGCTCCCGCGAGTGCGAGCGGATTCGCCGAGCCGATCAGTGTTGCAACCTGATCGAGATTGAACGCGCTGGCAGCGCGCCAGAGTCCAACCAGTAGGACCACGGTGAAGATGAACCCCGCAATCGTAGAAGGACGACGTATCCGCTCGCCAATGCTGAACGAGGTTCTTCTTTCGCTCATTCGGTATCACCAATCATTCCTGTTCGCCGTAGGTGAAGCCGGGCTTGATGCGTCTGTTCCCACGTGTCGCATTGATCACCTTGACGAACGGCATCGCAAGCCGCGCAAGCAGCGCGCCGCGACCGGTAATGAGTTCGTGTGGCGCTGCAAGCGCGGCACGCATCAGTGATGGCGTTGATGGATCGCCAGCGAGCACCGTTGCAGCGTTTCCAATCTCCATGATGCTGTGCGCATCAGAAGATGCAACGCTTGGGATCCCGTGTGTCGCCGCAAGCGTGGCAGCACGCGCATTGCCACCAGGAGTCCAGAGTCGAGCGTTCCACCCTTCGATCCAGTCAACGAGCGTGATGAGTTCTGCGTGTTCTTCCTTGAGCAGTAGTGAGCCGCGTGTGCCATCAAATGGGTGTGGAATTCCAACCAGGCCGCCTTGCTCACGAATCGCTGCAATAGCCTCTGCTGG
>CAXRAV010000051.1:0-2415 GCA_964228585.1 Candidatus Limnocylindrus sp.
GGCGATCGCCATCCCCATCTCGCCAGGCCCCGTGATGATGTTGACGACACCGGGCGGGAGATCTGCCTGACGGCAGACGTCGGCGAAGAGGAGTGCGGTGAGCGGAGTGGTGCTCGCGGGCTTCAGAACCACCGTGTTCCCCGCGGCGAGCGCTGGCGCGATCTTCCAGGCGAGCATCAGAAGCGGGAAGTTCCACGGGATCACCTGCCCCACTACGCCGTGAGACTCGGGACGGCGTCCTGGGACGGCGTACTGAAGCTTATCCGCCCATCCGGCGTAATACCAGAAGTGTGCCGCCGCGAGCGGCACGTCCACGTCGCGCGATTCACGGATCGGCTTCCCTGAATCGAGGGTCTCCGTCACCGCAAACTCGCGGCTCCGCTCCTGCAAGATGCGACTGATGCGATACAGATATTTTGCGCGCTCGCGCGGCGCAACCTTTGACCAAACCTTTCGATACGCGCGCTCCGCAGCGCTGATGGCGCGGTCTGCATCTTCAGCACCCCCCTTCGCCACTTCGGCGAGCGGCTCTTCGGATGCTGGGTTGTAGGTGATGATCACTTCGCCACTCGCCGGTGCGCGCTCCTGTCCGTCAATGAAGAGCCCATAGCGCGGTCGGATCAGGGCGAGCTCCTTCGACTCAGGCGCGGGGGCGTAGGCCCATGGGCTCGATGCGGCGAGCGCGGAGGCGACATGTGGGGTGGCCGAAGCGACTGACGCTGAGAGAGACCTCGGCGCCGCGCGCTTCACCGCGCGCTCTGGACGCTTCGGGGGCTGCTCGCTGCTCATGGCGCCATCCTAGCGCGACAGATGCCACACCTCCACGGTGGGATCGCATACCCGTCAGCAATGGCGAAGAACGCACCCAACTACACACCGCAACTTCTGATTGACGGCACTTCGCGTGCTGCGCAGGGCGGCGAAACCTTTGACCTGCGTCACCCTGCGACCGGTGCGCCGATCGGCAAGATCCCGCTCGCTTCACCTGCAGACGTTGATGCCGCAATCGCCGCCGCGCGCACGGCGTTTGATGGCGGTCCGTGGCGCAGCATCACACCTGCCGACCGCGCGCTCCTCCTGCTTCGCCTTGCTGATGCGCTCGCCGCAGAGGCGGACGCGGTCGCTGACGCGGAGGTCTGGCAGACGGGAACGGCACGGAAGTTGCGGCGCGATGGCGACATCCCCGCCGCAGTTGATCACTTGCGATTCTTCGCTGGCGTGCTGCGCAGCCCGGAAGGCCGCGCCGCCTCGGAGTTCAGCGGGAGTCACACCTCCATGATTCGCCGAGAGCCAGTCGGCGTTGCAGCGTTGATTGCGCCGTGGAACTACCCACTCGCCATGGCCATCTGGCAGGCGGCCCCAGCACTCGCCGCAGGGACTACCGTTGTCATGAAGCCGGCAAGCGCTACCCCGCTCACAGCGATTCGGCTCGCCGAACTTGCGCGCGAGGTTGGCTTCCCTGACGGCGTGGTGAACGTGATCACTGGGCCCGGGCCACAGATCGGTGCGCAGTTCGCCGCGGACCCTCGCATTGACATCATTACGCTCACTGGTGACTCTGCAACCGGCCGCCAACTCATGGCGGCGAGCGCACCAACACTGAAGCGACTCCACCTTGAGCTCGGTGGAAAGGCACCGCTCGTGATCTTTGATGACGCAGATGTTGAAAACGCCGCGCGCGGCGCACTGATCGGCGCGATCGTGAACTCGGGGCAAGACTGCACCGCCGCCACACGGATTTATGCCGAGAAGCGTATCTACGAGAAGGTCGTAGCGCGCGTTGCCGAACTCATGCGCAGCGTTCGCCTCGGCGATCCGTTTAGCGCAACAACCGATATGGGTTCGCTGATCTCACTCGCGCATCGGGACCGTGTCGCAGGCTTCGTCGATCGCGCACGCGCCGCAGGTGCCGAAGTGGTTGCGGGCGGTTCTGAGGAGCGTCCGAGCGGCTGTGAGGGTGGTGCCTTTTACGCACCGACGTTGATCACGGGTGCGGCGCAGAACAGCGAGATCGTTCAACAGGAGATCTTCGGGCCGGTCCTCGTCGCACTCCCCTTCTCCGGCGAAACGGAGGGGATCAAGCTTGCGAACGACACGCAGTACGGACTCGCGGCCAGCGTCTGGACCACGGACGTGCAGCGCGCGCATCGAATGGCGGCGGCCCTGCAGTTCGGCGCGGTGCTCGTCAACGATCATCTCCCTTTTATGAGCGAGATGCCGCACGGCGGATTCAAGCAGTCAGGATTCGGGAAGGATCTCAGCCACTACTCGTTTGAGGAGTACACCCAGGTGAAGCATGTTGCGATCGAACTCACAGGGAAACCGGTGAAGCCGTGGCACTGGACCGTCTTCGGAGATCCTGAAAAGTAGCTCCTCAGCCGCCGAAGAGAACCTCAATCCAGGCATCGAGTGGTG
>CAXRAV010000052.1:0-2829 GCA_964228585.1 Candidatus Limnocylindrus sp.
CTTCTCGGTGATGAACTGCTGATCAAGTGCGCCGAGCTCTTCGAGCCTCAGTAGCGCGGCACTGATGAATGCGATATCGCCCCCTTGGGCGACCTGCACCCACGCGTCAGCCATCTTCGTGCCGAAGAGGAGCGAATCCGCATTGCTTGGGACCCAATAACGCTCAAGTCCAGGCTCTCGATACGGATTCACCACAAGGATTTTTGCGCCGCGCTTCTTGGCAAGGTGCAGATACTTCATGAAGACCGGTTGCGCGTTCGCCACATTTGAGCCGAAAAGAATGATCAGATCGCTCTCGATCACATCTCGGTACGAGACGGTGGTTGCGCCGTAGCCAATCGCGTGCTTCAACGCACCAGTGCTCGGCGCATGACAGATGCGCGCGGCGTTGTCCACGTCGTTCGTCCCAAGGAAGCGCACCACTTTCTGGATGGCGTAGTAGGTCTCGTTCATGATCCCGCGCGCCGTCAGGAAGAAAGAGATGCGCGAAGGACCAGCCGCCTTGATCTGCGAGCCCGCAACCTGAAGTGCGCGCTCCCAGCTGATGCGCTTGAATCCCGCCTCGCCACGCATGCGGAGCATTGGATACGGGAGTCGACCGAGCGCACGCAGTTCCGTTGAAGAGAGTGAGCGAAGCGGAGCAACGTCCGCAAGGCGTGCCGGATCTAGCGCGCGTGCCGTGTTGACCTGCAACAGGTTGAGGCGTGTGGTGCAGAGGTGAAGCCCGTCGATCGTCCAGTCCTTGAACCCAGCGACGCCAAGCGCGCAGCCGTCGCAGACCCCCTTACTGAGAATGCGCCAGGCGTATCGAAGGTTGCCGCGGTTCTCCCAGATCGTCCGCAGGGTCTCCATGACGTGGTTCGGCTTCTGCAGGCCGATCCCGTTTGGGCGCCAGCTGACAAAGAGCGAGGGTTTCGGGAGCCACGAACCGCCGTAACGCTTGCGCGGTGCGGAGGGCTCCACGGGTGCGGGGGTGACGCTCATACGGCGAGTCTAGCGGCGCGCCGAAGTGAGCGGCGGAAGGCGCGGGGGGGTACGATCCGCGCGCCGAGTTCTACCCGGCGCAATCAGCTCCTAATGAAAGGGGACGCAATGCCTGCCAGTGTGATCGTCGGTCTCCAATGGGGCGACGAGGGGAAGGGGAAGACGACCGACTTCCTTGCCGAGCAGGTTGCGGCGGTTGTGCGTTACCAAGGTGGCGACAATGCGGGGCACACCATTGTCATCGGCGAAGACACGTTCAAGCTGCACCTCGTGCCGAGCGGCGTCCTCTACGGACACATCACACCGATCATTGGGCCGGGCGTGGTGGTCAATCCAGAGACGCTCCTTCGCGAGTTTGATGGTCTGATTGCGCGTGGCATCGACATCTCTCGCGTACGCGTCAGCCACGCTGCATCGCTCATCCTCCCGTATCACATTGCCTTAGACAAAGCGCGCGAAACCGCACTCGGTAAGGCGAAGGTCGGAACAACTGGTCGTGGGATTGGCCCAGCGTATGAGGACCGTGCGGCACGCACCGGACTGCGCGTTGAAGATCTCATTGATGCAGCCACCGCCGCATCTCGACTATCACGTGCGCTTCCGGAGAAGCGCGCAGTCTTGCACGCACTTGGCGTAGACGACCCAGCCGCCACCGATGAGCGCGCCATCCTTGCGCAGATTGCTGCATGGGGCGAGCGACTCCGCCCGCACATTGCAGATACGAACGAGCTGGTGCAGCGCGCACTCGGCGCAGGTGAGCATCTCCTCTTTGAAGGGGCGCAAGGGACGCTGCTTGATTTGAGCCACGGCTCTTATCCGTATGTAACCTCGTCGCATCCAATCGCCGGCGGCGCAACCACCGGCGGCGGAATCGCACCACTGCAGATTGATGAGGTAATGGGCGTGATGAAGGCGTATGCCACGCGCGTCGGCTCAGGACCGTTCGTCACGGAACTGACCGACGCGATCGGTGAGCGCATCGCGACGACAGGGCACGAGGTTGGCACCACCACGGGGCGCCGTCGACGCGTTGGCTGGAACGATGCGTTGCCGCTGCGCTACGCGGTCCAGCTCAACGGAGTCTCAAGCATCATGCTCAACAAGCTCGACGTGCTCTCTGGGATCCCTGAGATACTGCTCTGCGTTGCCTATGAGATCGACGGCAAGCGCGTGGAGCGCTGGCCCTCATCGACCGCGGAGCTTTCGCGAGCCACGCCAATCTACGAGCGTTTCCCAGGCTGGAGTGAACCGATCCACAACGTCCGTGCGTTAGCCGACCTCCCTGAAAACGCGCGGCGCTACGTGACGGCACTCGAGGAGCTTGCGGGCGCGCCGATTGTGCTGCTCTCCGTTGGTCCTGAGCGCACGCAGACGATTGAGCGCGCGTGGCGCCCGATGCGACGCTCCGTGAACCGCCCGTGATTGATCGATCGTGATTGATCGATACACCACACCCGAGATGCGCAACGTCTGGGGAGACGCCGCGCGCTGGAACGCAGCGCTCCGCGTTGAGGTGGCCGTCGCCCAGGCTCAGGCGAAGCGCGGCGACATCCCCGCCGAGGCGGCGCAGGCGATCAGCACGCGCGCCACGCTGAACCTCGCACGAATTGCCGAGCTTGAGGCAACCCTTGATCACGACACGCTCGCCTTCGTCAATGCCGTTGCCGAGTCGGTGGGCCCCGAAGGGCGTTACCTCCACTACGGCCTCACCAGTAGCGATGTGATCGACACCGCCCTCGCCCTCCAGCTCCGTGCCGCCGCAGACTTGATCCTCGCCGAACTTGACGCACTCATCCTGGTGATCATCCGGCGCGCGCGCGAGGAGCGCGACACGGTGATGACGGG
>CAXRAV010000053.1:0-2272 GCA_964228585.1 Candidatus Limnocylindrus sp.
ACCATCATCTACCTGCGTCGCGGAAGTCGGTAGGTAGCGGTCGCCACCCTCTCGGCGAGCCCCTCATCACAGAGGCGCTTGATCGTCGCGGTGACGGCGGGGGCGGGATGCTCGCCACGCGCCCCACGAATGATCACCCCGTCGCGCCCTCCGTCACGAAGCTCATCGAGGAGGCGTCCACGCAGCCAACGCGCAGTTGAACCGAAACGCACAGGCGCAAAACTCCGCTTCTTCTCGCTCGCCGTCACACGACCCGCCGAGGCGCATACAGTCTTCAGTGGACAGGAGGAGCATTCGGGTGCGCTCGCGCGGCAGACGCTACTCGCTAAGTCCATCGCCGCCTGCGCCCAACGGCCGGCCTCCCCTTCGCCTAACTCCGCGCCGAACGCATTGGCAGCCGCCTGCAACGGCTTCGCTGTCAGCCGCGGACCGCCCACAAGCCGTTGCACGACACGCGCGATATTCACGTCAACCGGAATTTCGCGCCCGCCACTTGCAATCGCGGCGACCGCTCGCGCCGTGTACGAACCGATCCCTGGGAGGCGTTCCAACTCTTCGTGCGTGGTGGGGAGCCCTCCGGCTGCGTGCGCTGCTTCCGCAGCGCGATGGAGTAGCAGTGCGCGCCGGTTGTAGCCGAGTCCTCGCCAGGCCTCAAGGACGTCTGCGGTCTCCGCGCGAGCGAGCGCGCGAAGCGTTGGGAATCGTTTGAGAAAGCGGGTCGCAAGCTCATCGACGCGCGCGATCTGCGTCTGCTGTGCCATCACCTCAACGATGAGCACCTCATACGGCTTGCTCCGTTCGCGGATCTTGAGGGGACGAGCGTTCGCGCTGTACCAGGCGAGCAGGAGCTTGTTGATCCGCCTTATTCTGCGAGCGGTGAGCGCCACGGTTGGCGTTACCCTTAGCGTCCGCGGGGCATCGTCGGTGGGATTCGATTCTTTCGTGCGACCTCACGCAACGTACGTGCAAGCTCAGCCTGTTCAACCGCATCGGCAAGCGCATTATGGTCAGCAACAAGATCGGTTGGATAGACTTGCCGCACGAAACGCTTTACCGTCTTCTTCCAGGTGAGATTGTCGCCCCCGTGAAGCGTGTAGTAGATGCTCTTCAAGTCCACGGCCGACATGCCGAAGGGGTTTCGCACCCCAGCCTCCGTGAATGCCATGGTCAGCCACATCCAGTCGAACGGCGTGTTGAATCCAACAAAGAGCGGGCTCGATTCTGGGGCCACCGCCTCTGCCGTCGCGCGCACCCACTCGGCAAATTTCCGCACCCCTTCGATCCGGTCAACACCATGGGTCTCCAGGTGCGAACGCGTGAGCCGATGCACACGCTCCTCTTTGGGCCCCCACGCCTTGCTCGGATCTGGCCGCAGCTCAATGTAGAAGGTGCGCGAAGGATCATCCACGAGACATGCGCCAATGCTGATCAGGCTCCCTTCAAGTGGCGTCTGTCCGGAGCACTCCACATCCACGCTGAACCAGCACTCTTGCGGGAGGCCGTCTTCGAATGGCGGTGGTGGTGGCGCGTTCTGCTGCATCGCTGCAGCCTAGAACATGCGGGCGGCTATTCGCTGCGCACCATGATGTGCTTCGCCACGGTGTAGTCCTCAAGCGCGTACATGGACTGATCCTTCCCGTAGCCGGACTGCTTGAAGCCGCCATGCGGCATCTCGCTCGCCAGCGTGAAGTGATCATTCACCCAGACGGTGCCAAACTGCAGCGCCTTGGAGACCTTGAAGGCGCGCGCTACGTCGTTCGTCCAAATCGACGAGGCGAGGCCAAATTTACAGTCGTTCGCCCACTCCACCATCTGATCGTCGCTCTTGGCGCGCTGCACCGTGACAACTGGTCCGAACACTTCGTCCTGGACGATCTCCGAAGACTGCGCTGGTCCCGCGATGATCGTTGGGCTGTAGTAGTGCCCCTTGGAGCGGATCGTCTTTCCGCCAAGGACAATCTCCGCCTTCTTGGACGCGCGAGAAACGAATCCCTCCACGCGCTTTAGCTGCTCAGCGCTGATGAGCGAACCCATCTCCGTCGCCTTATCCGTAGTCGCCCCCACCTTGATCGTCTTCACCTGCTGTTCCAGGAGTGCCACGAACTTCTCGTACGACTTCGGCCCGACGACGATTCGGCAGGCGGCGGTGCAGTCCTGACCCGCATTCCAGAAGCTCGCTGCGCGCATCGTCTCGGCGGCGAGATCAAGATCCGCGTCGTCAAAGATGAGGACTGGCGCCTTGCCGCCAAGTTCAAGATGGAGTCGCTTGACG
>CAXRAV010000054.1:0-5061 GCA_964228585.1 Candidatus Limnocylindrus sp.
TTGACGTTGACCGCAATCTCGTTGCTCTCACCGGCGGCATCGAGTTCTGTGATCTTGCCGAAACGGCCGTAGCCCGCGTTATTGATCACCATTTCGATTGGCCGAGCCTCATCGGCGATGCGAGCCTCAATCTGCTCGACGCCGGCCGTTGTTGCAAGATCTACGACGATCACCTCCGCATCCGCGCCGTTTGCGCTGACTGCAGCAGCGACGCGTGCCAGCTCGTCCGCGCGTCGTGCCACCAGCACCAGGTCCCATCCGCGCTCGGCGAGCTGCAGCGCCATGCACTCACCGATACCCGATGAGGCTCCGGTGACGAGTGCGCGCCGACGATTCATGAGTGGAGTATGTGCGATCTTCATGAAGTGAGGCGAGGTGGGCGTTGGTAGGGGGACCTGGACTCGAACCAGGGACCGCCGAGATATAAGCTCGGAGCTCTAACCACCTGAGCTATCCCCCCACGAGGTGTTCGCTCAGCCTACCCCCTCCGCGGTCGCAAGTGCGACAGAGAGTGCGGCCAGGGCCAACGCAGCGGCGCAGATCTCCCACCCGCGTTGACGCGTCCAGCGCGAGCGCGTTGCGCTCCCAGCGGTTCCAACCACCAGGAGCAGCCCGGCGACGGAGAGGAGGAGTGGCGAGGTGCTGCTCGGTGCGGTCAGGAGAAGCGCGGCGAACGTCATCGCATGCAGCACAACGAGCGCGCCGAGAGCGCGCGCCTCGCCGAGTCGAACCGCCGCACTGCGCATTCCACGCACCGCGTCAAGGACACGGTCGGCGAGGCTGTTCTGAAGTGCGAGTGCCGCGCCACCCGGCAGTGCGACCAGTGAAAGCGTCAGGATCGGCGTGGGGAGCACGCTGCTCACCGTTGACCACGCAAACGCGGGGATGATGCTGACGCCAACTGCAAAGGGGAGCCATGAGAGCGCCGTGCGCTTCAGCCAGACGTTGTACGTGAATCCGACCAGCGCGCCGAGTGCGGCCAGTACGAGGGTGAGTCTGCTCACTTGTGTGGCGGCAGTCAGCCCTACGATCAACCCGGCGGCAGCCATCAGGAGTGCAACGCGCGGCGGGAGTTGGCCGCGAGCGAGCGGCTTCTCTGGTCGTCCAGCATCTCGATGACGATCGACGTAGTCGTTCGTTGCGCCGATAAAGGTGTGTACCCCGAGCATAGTTAGGGCAACGAGTGCGGCAGCGTTCGGTGGAGCTCCAGCAACCGTGGCGAGCGCTGCAGCGGCGACTGCATTGAGCAGCGTTGGGAGTGGGTGCGTGAGGCGAAGCAGCGCGCGGAGTGTCCGCCAGCGTTGTCCCATGGGTTCAGCCTAGCGCCCTGCTATCCTCGCGGCGATGACACTCTCAGTTCCCACCCCAATCCCAACGTCGCCTGCGCCTGCGATCAGCGTTCGCGACCTGGTGAAGCGCTACAAGGGCGCCGACCGGAACGCGGTTGATGGGGTGTCATTTGACGTTGCGCAGGGGTCGCTCTTCGCGCTGCTCGGCCCAAACGGCGCGGGGAAGACCACCACGATCAGCATCCTGACGACCACCCTCGCCGCAACATCGGGGAGCGTGCAGATCGCAGGCGCAGACCTTGCGCATGACCAGTCGGAGGTGCGCCGCCGCGTTGGCATCATCTTCCAGAAGCCATCGTTGGACCGTGCCCTTACAGGCGAGGAGAACTGCCGATTCCACGCCGCGCTCTACGGCGCGTACGCGTATCGCCCCGCCTTCTCGCTGATGCCACGCGAGTATCGAGAGAGGATCGTGGAGCTCGGTGCACTGGTCGGCCTCGATCGTGACGACCTCTTCAAGAAGATCTCGAAGTATTCAGGCGGCATGCGTCGCAAGCTTGAGATTGCTCGCTCGCTCCTCCATCGACCGCAGGTCCTCTTTCTCGACGAGCCAACCGTTGGCCTTGATCCAGAGTCGCGGCGCTCTGTTGCCGGCTACCTTGACGCAATCCGTCGCAGTGAAAAGACCACCATGGTCCTCACCACGCACTACTTGGACGAAGTTGAGATCGCTGATCAAGTCTGCATCATCGATCGTGGCAAGATCGTTGCGAACGGAACGCCCGCGGAGTTGCGCACAGGTACGGGCGTCACACGCGTTGAGTTTGAGGCCGCAGATCGTGTTGCACTCAGTGCAGAGGTCGAAAGACTTGGGCACGCTCCGCAGCCGATCTCTGCAGGTGTTGCTGTTGAGGTGCTCGGCGCTGAGGCGGCACATGCGCTCGTGCGTGACCTGAAGACGCCACTCACGCGCTTCGAAGTGCGCAGCCCAAGCCTGGAAGACGCGTATCTGAAGATTGTCGCTGCCACAGCGGACGACCGCGAAGAGTCCCCGCTCGATGACGCGCCACGCAGGAGCTTCCGCCGATGAGCGCTGCAATCACCCCGCGACCAACATCGCGCTTCAGCCTGCGCAACGAGCTTGCCGCAGCCGGCGCGATCGCCGCACGTGACGTCACGAAGCTCCTCCGCGATCCGATCCGCCTCGTTGGCGGCCTCGTCTTCCCGGCACTCTTCATCGGCGTACTCGGCGGCGCATTCGCCTCCAACTTCGAGTCGCCTGGAATCGATCTCCTCCCGTTCATCTTCGCCGGTCAGCTGGCGCAAGGGGTCTGGCAGTCCGCTGCGCTCGGGCTGATCTCCATCCTCGAGGACCGCGAGAACGACTTTTCGCAAGAGATCTTCGTCGCCCCGATCGGTCGACGCACGATCCTCGCTGGAAAGATCCTCGGCGAATCGCTCGTTGCCTTCCCGCAGGCGTTCACGGTGATGCTCTTCGGCATCGTGCTCGGCATCCCACTCACCCTTGCGCAGGTGTTCGCGCTGATCCCTGCGTTGATCCTGGTCGCCATCTTCGGCGCATCGTTCGGCGCGCTGCTCGTGAGCCTCCTCCCGAATCAGCGATCGGCAAACCTCATCTTTCCGTTTGTTTTCCTACCGCAGTTCTTCCTGGCGGGCGCGTTCAATCCGATCCGTGAGCTCCCCTGGTACCTGGACATCGTCAGTCACATCGCCCCGCTCCGGTATGCGGTTGACCTGATCCGTGGCGCCTACTACGGCTATCCGAACCTCGCGGTCCTCTCCGATCCAATCTGGAACGTGGGCCTTATCGCAATCCTGACGGTGGTGATGCTGAGCATTGGCACACTCCTCTTCGTGCGGAGCGAGCGCAACCGCTAACCCGGCCAACAACGGTCCTTAGATCGCGTCTGCTCCTCGTCGGATACATGAGACTCGCCGCGTCCCACCTGAGTCAAGGTTGATGAGCGAGGGGCGTTCCCTTGAACAGGCGGCGACGCTCTCACTGCATCGCGGATGGAAAGAACAACCACTTGGTGGATTCAACGGCGAAGGGACATCGCCCTCAAGAATGATGCGATCGCGACGATCTCTTCGATCGGGCTCGGGCACCGCCGAGAGGAGCGCTCGTGTGTACGGATGTGAAGGGCTCTTGAACAGGTCTGCCGCAGGTGCCGTCTCCACTACCTTGCCGAGATACATCACAGCAATCCGATCGCAGAGGTGTTCAACCACTCCAAGGTTGTGGGCAATGAAGAGATATGAGAGGCCGAGCTCTTTCTGAAGTTCGGCGAGTAGGTTCAGCACCTGCGCCTGAATTGATACGTCTAGCGCTGAAACCGGCTCATCCAAGACGATGAGCCTTGGGTCGAGCACAAGTGCACGAGCGATTCCGACGCGCTGGCGCTGACCACCAGAGAACTCGTGCGGATATCGACGCGCGCTCTCGGGTCGGAGGCCCACCATCTCAAGCGTCTTCGCAACTTTTTCCTCGCGCTCTTTGGCGCTTCCGATCTTGTGGATATGCAGCCCTTCGGCAACCGCTTCACCAATCGGTGCGCGCGGATCGAGACTCGCAAACGGATCTTGGAAGACGATCTGCGCCTTGCGTCGGTATGGCTTCAGTTGCGCACCCTTCAGCGTGGTGATCTCTTCGCCCTCAAAGAAGACAGAACCTCCCGTCGGTTCAATGAGGCGGAGGATCAGCCGACCAACAGTGGTCTTTCCGCAGCCAGACTCACCAACGAGGCCAAGCGTTTCACCTGCCCGCACCTCGAGATCAACACCGTCTACGGCGCGCACATGGCCCACGACGCGCTGCAGCGCCCCAGCGCGAACTGGGAAGGTCTTGGCAAGGCCGCGCACTTCGAGCAGCGGTGCACCATCGGAGGCCCTACTCGTGGATGCTGTGTTGGATGATGCGCTGCGCTCTCTGCTCATCGCGCTCCCCCCTTTGTCGCAACGCCGCCGTGCACAGGATCGTAGAGGTGGCACCGGACGATGCTTCCCGCAGCTCCCGCATGCGCGAGGAGATCCGGATGCTGCTCGCTGCATGCGGCAAGGTTCGCCGCTTCACGCTGTCCACAGCGATCTGCAAAGCGGCATCCGGAGATGGGTTCGGTGAGCGAGGGAACCTGGCCTGGAATGACGCGTAGCTGTCCACGCCCCGTCCCTGCGCGCGGAATCGCACCGAGAAGTCCCTGCGTGTACGGGTGTCGGGGGTTGTCGAAGATCGCATCGCGACCCTGCTCCTCCACCACCTCGCCGGCGTACATCACCGCCACGCGGTCGCAGAACTCCGAGACCACACCAAGGTCATGGGTGATCAGCACGATTGCGGTACCGAGTCGCTCACGCAGATCGCGGAGCAGTTCAAGGATCTGCGCCTGAATCGTCACGTCGAGTGCGGTGGTTGGCTCATCGGCGATGAGCAGCTCTGGTTCGCAGGCGAGCGCCATCGCTATCATCACACGCTGCGCCATCCCACCTGAGATCTCATGCGGGTAGGCGTCGGCGCGTCGACGTGGGTCTGGGATCCCAACGAGCTCGAGCAACTCAATACCGCGCATGCGCGCCGCCTTCTCATCGAGCCCCTTGTGAATGCGCAGCACTTCGCCAATCTGATTTGCCAACTTCTGGACTGGGTTGAGGGAAGAGTTCGGTTGCTGGAAGATCATCGCGATCCGGTTCCCGCGAATCTTCTGCATCTCCGCCTCGCTTGCAGTGAGCAGATCTTGGCCATCAAAGCGGACGC